>NZ_CP046979.1 GCF_030408455.1 Corynebacterium atrinae | reverse complement strand
GCCGCGGTGAGGGCTGTCGTCAGGGCTGCAGCGTTGTCGGCACCTTCCTTGCTGAGGATGTAGACGGTGTCCTGCTGACCTCGAACGAAGCTGGCAGCATCGAAGCGCCGATGCCCTTCGGCTGGGGTTACCCACTTCAACGTTTCTCGGCGTCCGAGAGGAGTTGCCATCTGGGCAGCTTGTGAGAACAGGCCCGAGCGAGTCTTCTCCGTGATCGTATACGTCGCGGCGAGTGCTGTGGCTTGCTGCGACCATTCGGGATATGCATTCAGAATCCGCACAGAAGTGCGGTCAGAGTCATCATTGACCCAGACATAGACGTCGCCAATGGGACGATTGTCCAGCGCGGCGGCCAACATGAACCGCGACAGCAGGTCGCGGCCGCCATCTGAGAAGTACGCATCCCCGCCACTGTCGTGGCCACGAGCAGCTGTCTTGAAGATATCCGCGAGCCGCAGTGCGGCCGCGTCCATCATGTCGGCCTCGCGCCGGATCATGTCCAGCGGGTCAAAGAACCACGGGGACTGATTGAATCCGGACGCGATGCGCTGCGGATCAAATACCCACACCTCTCCCCTACCGGCAGTGACCGCGATTGTGTCGTCGATGATGTCTCTTTTGTTGGACGTGGTGACCACGTTGCCTGGGGCGTCGACTATCGCAGGGATCACCTGTGACGTCGTCTTTCCCATCCGAGGGCCAAAGATGACCAGGTAGAGGTCCTCCCATGTCGAGTACAAGCCCGTCCTCGTGCCGGGAACCTTACCGAATCGCAGGCCTGGATGACTCTTCGCAAGCTCAGGATGAGGAAGCCACTTCTTTGCATCTGCCTCGGCGTTCCCTCGGCTAAGGCTCTGAACGTCGGACGAATCCGCCAGGTACTTCGCTGCCGCATCGACGCGGGTCGCCGGCTGTCGCCACCGGCGCAGCGCCCACCACACGGTTCCTCCAACTACCGCGACCATCAGCCATGCGGAAGCGACGACGACGGTAGCCGTCATCGACCATGTCCTATGGCCACCGAGGAACTCTCCAAAGGTCATGAACGGGTTGGACGAGGGAGGGGCCGAACCCGTCACTCTGTGCTGGACCCATGCTCCGACCTGGGCTGACAGCACACTTCCTGCCACGACGCCTATGGCCAGGAATCCCATGGCCGTTCCTATGTCCATGCCGACGCCACCGTTGTGACGTGGGTTGCGGCGCCCTCTCGACATGATCAGTCCTCCTCATCGTGTTCAACGAGACTGGCCAGGTCGGTGTCCTGCCAGCGTTGGAAGCCGGGGGTCTCGGCAAGCCGGATAGCTCGTTCGTCCTCATTAACGTCAACGTCGACCGCGACGCCTTGCCGAGCCCCAGCACGCTGCAGGACGTCGATCTCGAGGTGTGGGCAGGTCGTAACGATTGTCAGCCAGCCGCCCTCACCAGCCGTGCGCAGTGCCTTAGACCCGATCCATACCGCCTTCTCCGCTGCTGACTGCTCGGTACTGACCAGGTCGCCGGGGACGCGCACTCGGTCGTCATCGAAGAATCGCCCGTACCAGACCGCTGATCGGTCAGCAGCGACAACGGCGTACGCGCCTGATCCGTCGTCTCCTTCGACTGCCGCTGACCACAGAGTGACGTGGGGACCAGTGCGAGGAGCGTCGACCAGGGCGGCTACCGTATTGTCCAGCGAGCTTTCCCTCTCTTCGCGGGCCGCGGCCCGCAGGTCGTCATAGAAGACACCGATCTTCTTTAGGGAGTGCTTGAACTTGGGGAAGTCGTTCCTGGTCATCAGGCCTTGCTCTTCTGCGAAGGACTTGAGCTCCAGGTGGGTTAACGCAGTGAGGGACGACTTGTTCTCCGAGACCAGTGTCTCGATTTCTGCCCAACGCTGCCTAGTGTTCGAACTCATGGGGCATGGTTTCCTTTCGTAACTGTGACATCTGATGCTTAGTAAGTGGTGCTGAGGTACTCGTACGACGCCGGTTTCCACTCGCCTTCCACGAGTTCGACAGTGACGGCGACGGTTCCCTCATGAAACGGTGTGCGCTCGCCGTCCGGGTGCCAAATCTCCTGACGGAGGGTCAAATCGACAACCACGGGGCCGTCATCCCCAACGACGCCATCTTCCAAGGGGATGGCCACTGCGTGCACGCGATCACCTGCCGATGCCCACGACTGCCACTGCGGAGGAACCACAGGGTCCGGTTCTCCTACTGCATAGTCATAGAGATCACCTGAGAGACGGTCTGCGATGCTCGCAGCCGATGCCTGCGGGGAAGTCTGCTCTGCAGGATCCCAGCTAAAGAAGGTTGCGATTGCCGACTGGGCGGCGACGGTGGGATCAGCAGTTAATGGATCCTCCACCTCGATCCCCTCGTCCGTCCCAGACTCCACGTCCTCCCGGATCACCGTCTGCGTCAAGGCGTAAGCGCCAATTGCGCCCGCCACCACCAAACCGACAATGACGGTAAGGATGACTAGTGTCCTTCTGCTCATTGCGATTACCTCACTTCTCCGTACTTGGCTGCCTTTTCGGGCACGATCTTTACGTACTTTTGTGTCTCCGCGAACGGAGGAACTCCTCCGTGCGCCGTCACGTTTCCTGGGCCGGCGTTGTAGCCGGCCAACATGAGCTCCACCGGGTCCCCTTCAATCTCCCCTGAGAGAATCTGTGGCTTCTGATCCTCAGCAATCGAGCACAGATAGCGGGCCGCGGCCATTGACGCGTCCCCTGGATCACTGGGGGATCCAGAACCGGCTGGGCCCTCCACCTCGCCGTTTTCGTTTACCTCTGCTCCGATCTGCGCCCACGTACCGGGCATGAACTGTGCGTATCCCAGAGCGCCGGCGTGGGAGACGGCAGACGGAGAGAAGCCGGACTCCTGCTCCATAAGCCCCGCCACCAGTGCTGACGACACCTCCGGGCAAACCCCTCCCGCCCGCTCAATCCACGGCAGCAATTCCGGCGGGATTCCTTCACTCGTGTGCAGGGAGTCATCGACAACGCCCAAGGCGGTCTCACACTCGGGGTCGGCGCTGCTCCGGTTGACCGCAGCAGACCCCCCGACAGGCCCTGCCCCCAGTTCTTGGCCCGGAACTGCCATTGGGGACGAGTTCAGCGATACGTGGACATGATCGAAGTGGTTCTCGCTCGGAGAGCCGCGATCTTCCATCTGATAGCCGGTCCCGTCCGGGAACGAGATGTACTGCCGCCAGATCAGGTACTCGACGTCGTAGAACTCTGCGTTGGAGAGAAAGTGGCCCACGATCTCATCCCCCAACTCCTTTCCTTCGGAGGTCTCCCACTGCGGAATCATGAAGTCGACTGCCCGGCCTTCCGGATGATCGGCCGCTGCGCCGCCATTCGAGCGCCAACCGCCGATGACCTCGACCACAGGGAAGTTTGCCGCTCCGCCACGACCCGCCTTAACCGCGTTAATCTGAAGATTTGTCTCGTTCAGGCGCGGATCGGGAGCCAGCTCGGTCGTACCCGTGGGCGCGGTCGCTTCCGGGTCACTCGTCTCGCCCGCTGTTCCAGGCTCGACAGCCTTCTCAAGCCACGGCCTCGGGTTTACTGCTTGCCCTCCGGTAAGTCGTCCTCCTGTCCAGACCTCGAAGTGCAGGTGCGATCCTCCTGGACCGGGAGGATCGACGTGCCCGTTATATCCCTCGTCCGCGATGTGCTGACCCGCAGCAACCTCGTCGCCCGCTTTGACGTGGACACCCTCGGCGAACATGTGTCCGTAGACGGTGGAGATCCTCTCGCCGTTCAGGTTGTGGTCAAGGACGATCCACTGCCCGAACCCCGATGCTTCTCCTGCAGCGGCCACCACTCCATCTGCCAGGGCGTAGATCGGCGTTCCAGCACCTTGGGCGATGTCGATGCCCTGGTGTTCCGTTCCCCATCGAGGTCCGAACTCACTTGTGACGGCCGCCATGGCACCGGCCTGCGGCAGCGACATCTCTCCGGTTGGCACACCCCCGGTCATCGGACCGCCACCGATACCAGGTGTGCAGCGCTCCTCCTCGCCCTGGTCGCCCAGGGCGACGACGAAAAGAACCACGGCCAACGCCAGGACCACTACGAGCACCACGATCTTCTTCACCTGCTCGCCGCCCTGTTTTCGACACTGCATTGACACTTCGAGAGGCGCGTGCGCAGCTCGGTGTTTTCCTTCTCAAGCCACGCCACCCTCCGTTGCGGGGAGGGCCACTGATCCTCCTCGACCAGCCAATCGCGGAGCGTGGTCTTGCCGATTCCATGCTCGTGAGCCGTCGCAATCAATGCGGATGACACCGTTGCGTAGCTCCTCCACCCAGCCGCGAAGTCCCGCATTGCGGCATCCCGGGCCTCGGGAGGTGTCGGCGTTCCGGTTGCCATCACGCATCACCTGCCCTGAAGAAGTCGTCAAATCGCACGTTGGTGTCATGCATACGGTGTTCGATCTCAGATGGCATGAGGATTGTCTGGACGGGGATGCCTGGTGAGCCGTCCTTGGACGGCTTGATCATGAATCGCCCGCGACCTGGAGGGGTAGCTCGTGCACCACGGGTGCGCGATCGCTTCGGTGGGGCTCCCGTCGACCAGGAGGTGATCATCTGTCCTTCGGCCGGGGTGAAGCTCAGCCGTGTGCTGAGAATATCCAGCTCAGATGTAGGAAGTCCTCCGGTGATGACCATGCCGGCACGCTCAATAAATCCCATCGCAGTCTTACGATCTTCCTCGGTGGGGAGTGCCTCGAGGTCCTTGAACGTGTGAGTAATCATGTAGAGCACGGTTGCGTCGGTGCGGTTAAGGCGCGTCAGGCCGTCGACCTGGGCCACCATTCCTGGGGCCGAGGACAAGACCTGCCACATCTCATCCGTGGCCACGGCAAAGATTCTCTGCCCGGTGAGACCAGCGTCGGACAGCATGTGAGCTGCTTCAATCGCACCAAAGGCTGCGGACCAGCAGGCCATCATCACAGCGGCCTTCATTGCGGAGTCCCCTCGGTCGATGGCCGACACGTCGATACAGACCGCTGTGGAATCCACTTCGATGGGAGTGGTGGTCTGACCCGAGAAAATTTGGCCGGTCTGGCCGTCAAGCAGAGCATTCAGTGAGAGAACGAGGTCGTCCACGCGGTCGTTCCATGCTTCATCGTCGCGTGCGCGAGCCAGCGTCCGAAGGTGGTCTGACCCTCGCTCGAGGAGCGTAATCAGATCGCTGAGGACCGGGGGGTTGAGCCAGTCGACCTGATGGGAGTCATAGAGCTCACGGAGCGCGGCCGAGATCAACATGACCTCGTAGTCTCGAATTCGCTCACCACGTCCCAGGCCCACCAGCGTGGTCACCATAGTCACCTGGCGTCCGTGAACCTGTTCCTTAGCACGCTCTAAAAGCTCACCTTTTCCTTCTGCTTCCAGCTTCTCCTGATGCGTTTCAAGCATGGGAATCACCCGCCCAAGGGCACCGACATCGAGGGGGTTTAGGTGTCCCAGACCATGTCCGATAGTGATTACCTGTCCTCCCACCTGCTTTGTGAATCCCACGTACTCACCCTTGATGTCACCCGCCATGATCGGGGTGTGGCCCTGGGCCACATGCCCCATCAGCATCTTGCGGATGAGAGTCGACTTGCCTAGACCGGGAAGCGAAAGAACAAAGCACGACGGGTTGGAAATGATTCCTTCCCTGAACCACGACAGCGGGTCGCAGCAGACTTCGGCTCCTGTGGTCACGTGGGTTCCCAGCGGAGTGCCGATGACCGGTGCCGGGGCACCGACAACGTTGGGATTGAATCCTGCCCCGAAGTTGGTGGTTGTCTGCCATTCTTTAGGCCCTGATACCACCCTCTGGGTGCCACCGGCACGCCCTCGGAAGCCGAAGACCGTCGCACGGGAGTAGGCCCTCTCCCCGACGACCTCGACTGCACCCGCGGTGCGGCTCGACCAGCTCTCTGCACGGCGCAGCTCCGACCTCTGAGCCCGAGACCATCGACGGTAGTTCCTTCCTTGTCGGGTCAAGGGATGAGGAGCTGTTGCCTCACCTGCGGCGATTGCTTCTTGCAGTTCCTCGAAGTTCAAGGTTTTAGTCGTCACAAGATCACCTCCAGGTGCTGCCAGCCGAGCACTCCTAGACCTAGGGCCATGCCCATCCCGAGCTGCTGTCGTCCGAAGAGACGTCGAACCCGCAAGCGTGCTCGTGCGTCCAGCTGCGCTAAGCACAGCGCAGCCAGGTACGTGCCGGTGTCACGGCGCCCCGCCTCATACGAGATCGTCAGGAGTCCGACCCGCCGCCCGGACGAAGTCTTGTCCAAACCCGCCGCAGGACGGAACACCCGTGCCAGACGGAAAGTTGCATCAACTCGTGGTCCCAGATCCTGGATTATCGAAGCGAGCATTTCCAGCACCGTGTCATCTCCGTCACAGGTGACCTCGAATACGACGTGAGTATTCCCGTCGACGGTCACCTCGCTGGGGCCCTCCTCCACTATGGCTGCACGCGGAGGCCAGCTAGCGGGATGAAGCGGTGACCAATGGAGCTGCCCGAAGGACACCACCTCAGAAGAAGAAAGCGGGCGGGAGTGAAAGCCGCTGTCACCAGCTTGCCGGTAGATCGCCGGTGCGGATGTGGCCAATCGGGTGGCCAGCTCTGTCGGATCCCTTCGCTCATCACGGCCTACAGCCTGCATCGTCGCGGAAAGCGACCAGGAGGGTTCATCTTCTGCGACCGTCAGTGTGGACACCGTCGCCAGTAGGCTCTCCATTCCAACGAGGGAGGCTTCCCACATTCCAAGGGCGTCCGGAGTCACGGAGGCGGCGTCCGTCACCCGCGATAGCATAGTGGCCTGCGCTCGACTCGCGTCTGCAAGGAAACCGACGTAGTGGCCATCGAGATCGCGAACCTCGACAATGTCGATGTCCTGGAGCCCGTGAAGAGCTGTGGACGGTTCAGGGACCCTCCTCTTGAAGGGCTTGGTTATCAGATTAAGGCTCAAGATAGTCTCACATTCCTAGTGCTGTATGAGAAAGATCGGTGGTCTCCTTTTTCCAGGGCACCTGTCCAAGCCCACAGCTAATGACGAACCCGGTGTCCTGCTGGCGATTCATGACCTGGAGTCGCACGCTTGCGCCTGACCCAAGCTGCTCAACTTCATGAACCACTCGGTCACGAGTCGCCAAATCATCGACTGTCGCGGTAACGAAAAGGCTGTAGCGTCCGAGCTGCGCACCCCGCGCCTGTGCGCGACGGGCGGCCTCAGTGTGTTCAAGCCGTAGCCCGGTATCTGCGGGTGTGATCTTTTTAGAGCTGTTGCTTGCTGACTTCGCATCGCGATACTCGCTCTCGACTTTGTAGACCCCCTGGCCGGCCTCGTAAGGGCGGTAGACAACCGCCACCCGCTTCCGGATCGCTCGGGCATGAGGGGCCATCAGGCCGGTGAGAAGAGTGTCTTCAAACGTGGAGCGTGGAGCATCCTTCATCTCCCAGGACACCGAAATGCAGCCATCGTGGTAATAATTAGAGGGTGTTGTCCTTGCCACGGATGGGCCTGCATCGGCCCAGCTCACTCCATGCGGCTGCCCTCCCACTTCGAGTGTCTCCAGGTCCGCTTCTGCCGCTGGGTTGTAGAACGCGTGGACGCGGGCAACGATTTCCTCCTCGTCCATCGGTGAAGCAATGATCCCAGCCCATGCAAGCTGTTGGTACCAACCAGGGACACGCGTAGCCAGCTGATCCATGAACGCCTCGTCCGCGAGGCTCTCCCCGTCGAATCGCACCGTAATTGCGATGTGGGACAGAATCTCCGGAACCCCGGTGGCGAGCGTGCTACCCGCCTCCCTCATAATCTGTTCTGCAATTGGCGGTACTCCCTCCGCAACTATGGAGTCCACTTCTTTAGCGACAAGCTGACCAGTCCCAGGCCGGGTAGAGACAACCGTGGCCACGGAGTCTATGTCACCGGAGAAGGACATCATCGACAGCCATCGCGACCACTCTGACGTCTTGATGTTCCTCTCCTCCTGTGTCATCGGCGTCTGGCCGGTGAGCTGGCAGTCGAGCATGACGGTGGCAAGCCGAGCTGGACCGTCGACAATTGCGGCGAACGGCTGATGGTCAACGTCAGTTCCTCTCAGAACCTTGGTTCGCGATAGCACCCCGGGGAGTCGGTGATGGCCACCGGGCACTCGGGACAACTCCCCAGACAGGTAGATGTGCTCACCTGCCCGCTTACGACCGGAGTCCTGCACGATCATGCGGAGTGTGGTGGCCAGGCTTCTTCCTGCCCACTGCACAGTGACCATGGCGGTGACCAGCGCTGTGACAGGCAGGACGACCAAAAACCCGAAGATCGCTTGTCCCGCCAGATGCGCCAGGAGGTAGCCGAAGAATCCGATGGCGACGACCACGGTCGTCTTCATTGAATATCCACCCAGTCCGGTGCGCTGTGACGGGCGCCCAAGTGAGTACTGCACTGCTTCGACGTCGTGTTTGGACATGTGCTATTTCCTTACCTCTGGACCTGGCCGGCGTAGTGCCCCGGCACACCGATCGATTCGTCAAGCAGTCGCTGGGGTGTGTGCGCTCCCACGCGGCCGACTGCCGACGCTCCTCGAGCGGCGGCCCCCAGGACTGCTCCTGATCCACGGGCGACGGATGCGCCCGCCGCTACCGCTCGGCCTCCCCTTCCGCCGACTGCGCCGCGCGGCTGGGAATTGGTGGAGACTGATCCGCCGCGAACACCGGACGAGGGGGCGGCCCCTCCGCCGCCTCCACTGCTAGAAGGTCGGCCACCCATACCGAATCCACCACCAGCTCCCGGTCCCCCACCCGACGCAGTCAACACGGTGCTTCCACCACCGCCAGAGCCCGTTCCTCCTCTGAACGAGGAAAGCTTGCCGCTAGCTGATGTCGCCGCTCCTGCAGCCGCACCCAGAGCACCACCACCCAATGCACCGACCGCACCCATGGAACCACTGAGCATCGGCGCTGCTGCTCCTCCGCCTGCCTGAGCCGCCAGTGGGACAATCGCGCGCACGAGCGCGGGCGCGGTGAATCCCGCCAGACCAATCATCAGTGCGTTGATCACTGCTGCGCTCACGTCCTGGCCGCTCTGGTTATCAGACACGTTCCACAGGACCACCGAGTAGAGAAGGGCACTGACGGGTTTAAATGCGATTCCTGCCAAGAGGTAGGCCACCAAGTGGTTGAGACCTTGGCGTCCGGTTTCCGTGAAAGACAGGGCAGCGAAGAGTGGAGTAAGGCCGGCGACAATCGGAATGACCAGGACTCGCGTGACTAGCGCGAGGATCTGCACAGCAGAACCAGCCAGGGCTACACCGGAGAGGAACAAGGTCAGGATGGGCCCAAATCCGGTCCCTTCCAGCGCGGTGAGATTAACGAATGCTTCCGGCGACGCTGCGCCGAACTGCGCCATGATCTCGTCAGCGAGCGTGTCGCTGGCCATCATCGCCCCAGGGACGATCACGGGCACAGCAATCGAGAAGATGATCCAGCGGACCATGTTGTCACCGATGTCTTCGATCCCTTGCTGGATTCCTCCCCGGCGAGCTGCCGCGAGTCGGTATCCTCCGACGATGAAGCTGGCGATGAGGGCGAAGCCAGCCAGCCCCATGACGATGTTCTTAACACCGCGGATGTTGGCGTCGGTGTTGACCGAAGTCGTCGAGAAGTCCATCCAGAAAGTCATGGCCACTGCCATGGCTTCGGTGTTTCCCTCCATAACCGACTTCACGAACTTACCAATGGCGTCATCCCAGAAGTCTGAGTTCGCGACGGCATCCACCGCCTTGTTGACAGGGAACAGGGCCCCACATGTGGCGGTGTTGGTTCCGCGGCCGAGCGATGCTCGGATAGAGTCGTCCTCTTGGTAGTGGGTAAGAAGTTCTTCGAACCGGGTGGGATCGGCTTCACGTGCTTTTTCGATGTCGCTGTCTGCAAGGAAAAGCGTCCCGTCCACGCCAGGAACGGCTCCTTCTTCGATCATCTGCTTCGCGGCTGACAATTCGAGCTGCCCAGCCGTGCATTCCTCCATGGTGGTGGCCTGCTCCTGCTCTTCCTGAGCAACGGCTACCGCCGCCGGGCCGCCGACCAGCACAGCTACGGCCACGGTGAAGCCCATGATCCACTGGGCGAGAGTCTTCACTGGTAACTCACCTGCGTAAAGCCTTCTTCGCTGGCGGTGGTCCGAGCCTGCTGCTCGTCGGCACTGCCGCTGAAATCAGCCTTCCAATCACCGTCCGTCCAGATCAATGGAACGCGCGCCACCGTGTGCTCAGCCGGGATACCTGCTCCCTGTTCCGCTGCCTTGTAGAGAACTTCCACCACCATCACACGCGGTGAGCAGGTCACCAGCCGATATCCGTGGGCGGCGGCCACCGTTGTGGGGCGCGAGTACGCCATTCCTTCTTCATCGAGAGGCAGCTTGAAGAAGTCACGATCCTCAGCCACTCGCTTGGAGCTCGACCACAGCGCACGGTCGATCTCCTCACCAATCTCATCCCCTTGGGCCGGTAAGCCGTATCCGGTCTGGTTCATCGCGGCGACCACCGCTCCCTGCGGTGACTTCGCGTACCCTCCGGGCACCCCCTTGGTCATAGTGGTCGGTCCGGCCTGCTCGTTAACCACCAAGAACCGTGCGTTGACGTACTGCTGCTGGGTCTTGTCCTCAAGGACGACACCACCTGGGGATGAACAACTGTCCATGCTCTCGACAAAGGAACTCCGCTCAGGGAGGTCTCCATCGTGATTGTCGGGCGTCCACACCGGGCGCTGCCAGTACGAATCGACGGAGTATGTCCCCGGAGTTGCGTGAGGGGTGTCGTCGAATCCTCCGGTCACGTCGGGCCAGGAGCGCTGGTCATTGTCGATCATGGCTCCGCCTGGAGCCGGCGGATCAGCCTCGGCGGTCGGAGCTGTCACTTCGTCCCCCGAGTCTGGGGCACCAGGCTCCGGCGTAGAGCACGAGGCCAAGAGCAGGGAGGACGCCAGGGTGATCGCCGCCAGCACCTGGATGGTTCTTCTTCTACGGATCATGGTTCGGTTTCCTCACTGTCGGGACTGAACGGCGTGAACTCGGAAAGGTGCTGGTCAGACAAGGCTGTGAGGTCGGGCGCTTCGTCCTGGGTCGGCAGAACAACTTTCCAGTCTCCCGTCATCCGACTCAGCTGCACTGGCAGCGCGGCCACCGTTCCGTCTGGCCAACGAGCCGCCACGGTCACCAGGGCCGAGTCCTCGGAGAAATCGTTAATCCTGAATGCGTGCATATCGGGGGCGTCCACGAGCGTGTCTTCTACGGAGACAAGAGCACGCGCCTGCGCCCATTGATCTCGACCAGGGCCCGGTTCAATCAGTGTCTGGGATACGGCCGGCCATAGAGTGTCGTCAGCGCCGGAAAGAAAAACCTGCGTCGTCATGGCGGCGAGGACTGCCCCCTGAGGATCACCAGACCACCCGTGGGGAACTGGATTTGACGTGGACGGACCGGACACGTCCGATGAAGGGTAGGACAGGCCTGCAGGCCCGGTCAGCCATCGGACCTCCTCGGGCGCGGACACCAGATCCGGCCCCACAGGAGACGAGGGGGCGTCGTGGGGGCTAGAGCACGAGGTCAGGAGCAGGGCTGCACTTAGAATGGTCGCCACCGTTGTTTTTCGCTTCATGGGAATAACTCGCTTTCAGAAGTTGATTTGAGCGGTTTAGATCAACCAGGTCGCCAGACTGACCGAGCTGCTGATGATGGCCACGCCGATGGCTATCTGGAGTGCTCTGACATGCGTTGATGTAGCACTCACCGGCTCCCCGCGGTCCTTATCAAGAACGACCATTCCTCCCAGCAGGAGAACGGTCATCATGGACAGCGCGAGACAGACATACATAGCCAGGTTGAGCCAGCTCACGATCTCTGCGATCACGGCGCTCGAGGGAGTCCAGGTCGACGTCGGTCGCTGCGCTGCCATGGTGGTCATAGGAATGCGCCCACAATCGCCGTCGCGCTGCCGACGATCATGGCGCCGATACCAATTCGCAGAGCCATCGCGGTTGCCTCCTCGCTAGACCCTTCTCGCCGGGACAGAACCATCGCGGCGCCCGCGGCGATCACGCCGATAATGATGAAGACGATGCCGATGTACATCGCTAGGTTGAGGATGCGGTCGAACTTCGCGGCGATGTCCGCTGGCGCCTGGGGTTGAATGTTCTGCCCAGGCATCTGTGCGAACACGAGAACACGGTCGGTAAAAGTCAGCATGAGCTAGTCCTCTTCTTTCGAATCTGTGGCCTTAACGGCTTGGTATGCAGCGAGAAAAACGTCGTGCCCGACTCGGGCCACCTCCACAGAAACTTCCTCCGTGACCCCCTGCTTCTTTCGTCGCTTCTTGGGGTTTTCCGCTTCCGGCGAAGGAATCCACGTGGCGAGCTCATGGGGCAGGTGGTCCCGGATTCCGGGCTCGTACCCGATGTGCCACAGGGTGGTCAGCTCGGCCAGGATGGAGATCTTTTGTTTGAGCGGCTTGGACAGCTTTCCTGGAGAGTCAGCGATCACCACCACGCCGAGGACCGTGCAACCGGTGCGGTCGTCGCGCTGCCCTTGGAGAACGACCGAGTGAGCTGCATCGAGACCCGTCATAGTGGAGCGGCATACGACGACACAGGTGGTGAACTCTTCGGCGGCCGGCCAGACTTGGCCTGCGTCTCCGGCAGGTGCCCACAGCCGAGCCAGTGTCGTTGCTCCGGCTCCACCGTGCGCGCCGACGCACCAGAAAGCCGGTGCTGTGGATGAGCCAGCCTCTAGCGGTGTCGATGCAACCGGTAGTTCTCCCTCGATTGGGGACGCCGGGAGATCATGCCTCTCTTCGATCTCAACGGCTGCTACGGCGATGGATACCTCTTGCTCGGGGTCCGGGACCACACTCAGTGCGCGGGAACTCATGATGTGGCCTGCAGTGCTTGAAGGACGTCGGCCACGTCTCCTGATGCGTAGGATGCCGTCGCCGTAGTGGTGGCCGGGTCGGAGAGGGTACGTCCCACTTCCTGTCCCACGACGTCAAGTAACCAGTCGCTAGTGGCTCCGCTGGCGGTCTGGCCACTGTCATTAACAGCCTGGGTCCGGTAGTTCTGCTTTCCCATGCCGGTGCTGACAGCTGCTTGGACGGCGGCTTCGGCTAGGCCGTGATCATCGACGCCGGCTGCTTCGGCCTCATCCGAAAGGCGAACAGCTGCGGTCGTTAACGTCAGCGGCGACACCAGGTCAATCGACGCTTCACCGGCCTTCAGCAGCGCGACACCCGCACCTGCTGCCGGAGAGATCGCTGATGCTGCGGCAATCTGGGCGATATTCGAGGGGGTCAATGTCTTCTTTGCCACCGTAATCCCCGCCGCAAGTGCCATACCGCCGATCTGTGAGCCAGCGGCGACCAAGCGGTTGGATATCTCTGACTGAGGGATCTGCCGATCCGAATCCGCTGCGATCCGACCGATGAGAGTGTCATCAACAGAGGCCGCTCGCTGGAAGGTGAATCCGCCAGGGCCAAACTGGACATCCTCGGCCAGTGTCTCGACGCCCCCCAGCAGAACGGCAGGAGCAAGGACGTCGGTGACGTGCTCAAGTGCCTGCTGCGGGGCCTGGTTCTGAGTTCCCTCTTCCGTGTTCGCAATAAGGGCGCGGAGCGGTGTTCCCTGCTCCAGCGAGCAGGTCGTATCACCTTCAAGACACCAGGAGACCGTGCGGTCCGCAACCTGGCCGTATCCTGCCTCTGATTCCTCCTGACCAGTCACCGTCACGACGCCAGCACCCCTCGTCTCCTGCTTGCCGAATTCACCACTCGCTCCGGCCGGAGAGGGATCACCGGATGCCACCAGGGGCTGGTCCTCGGAACGAGACGGATCAGCGAAAAGCGCGACTCCACGAACTCGATCTGGATCGACGCTGTCACCGGCACCGATCCTCTTCGCTACGGTGGACGCCACCTGAGCGCCCTGGCCGACGCCCATCAGCACGAACTTTGTGTCAGGGCACTGTTCCGAAATCTCGGTGATCTTTTTCTCGGCTTCCTCAGCGGCCGACCCAATTGACTCGTCGTACGCTGGCACGTCTTCCGGACCGGACACGCCCGGAATATAGGCACGTTCCCTGCTGGTGTTCTCCACCTCGATCACCACTCGCCCCACATCCCGCTGCTGCTTGCTTTCCTCGTCTCGCTCCTCCGTTTGCTCTGGGCTGGGCTCGGCGGAGGTAGTGGCTTCTGGCCATTCCTCATCGGTCTGAGCTGCCGTGGTCTCCCCCCAGCCCGCGTCCGGCTTCCAGGAGTCAGCTGCGGTGGGTGTAGGGCTGGGCTCGGTCGTGGACGCAGGCGAGCCCACGTCGCTGGTTTCAGCCCAGGTATCACCGTTGGCGGCCATCAGCACGGGGCGAGTGACCTCAGAGAGAAAACCGCCTGTCGCGCCGGAGTCCGCCACGTCCTGGACCATGATCATCTGAACTGGAGAGCACGTGTTGGTCTTGGGCGGATTGTCTGTCGTTTCTGCCGTTGCCGGCACTGTTGATGCACCAACGAGGAGAGCTGCCGCTCCTACTGCAATGACACTGGGGGTGCGTTTCATGATCTGTTTCCTTGATTAGGTGGCTTGTGGAACGGGTCGGTCCTCGATCACTGAAACCCTCCAGCCCCCGGAAGCCTGGACGGTGGTGATCTTCTGCATTAGCAGAAGCTCCTCCCCTTCTGCAGTGCGCACTGTCGTATCCGCATCGACCTCGCCGTCGTCGTGTCCTGCGATTGCGACGCAGATGTCCGAGCCGATGAGATCGCCAGCGGCGGTAACCCAATCGACATTTGCCAAATAACTTCCGGGGTCCAGCACCTCCTTTACCGCTTCGGAGTCGCCAGCAAAGTAGGCCTGCTGAAACGCGACTACAGCTCCCTCCGGAGTTGTGGGACGGGGCGAAGGTTGGTCGGGGCACTTAGGACTGACGGGTGCCGCAGAGGTTGAGGAAGTCGGCGTGGGCCTGGCCGACGTGCTGGTAACTGTTGAAGCTGGCTGAGCTGTGACGTCTTCATCGTTTGTCTCAGCGCCGAGAACGTTGCTGATGCCCACTACAGCACCTGCCGCTACGGCCAGAACTGCTACCAGGGATGCTGCGACGGCCCAAGGTCGGGACGTGCGCCGCTTCGAGGAGTCGGGATCGGACTCTTCTTCGCTAATCGCCGGGAGTACCGACGTTTCTGCGGCCGGAGACTCCCCGGCAGTCTTTTCAAACTCGTCGAACCAGCTCATTACTGTCTCCTACAGAGTCGGAAGGCCCGGCAGTGCGGTGTTGAGATCGATCTGCGGCAGAGTAGGCAGATCAGGCACGGCTGGTGCCTGGATGCCGGCCGAGTTGAGGGCGGCGTCGACCTGGGAGCTAACCTGCTGGACAGCATCCTCAACCTGGTTGACCGGGGCAGGGACGGGTGCTGGGGACGGAGCGGTAGCCGGAATGAATTCTGCGACGGAGCTCGAAGGAATGATTTCCGAGGAACCAGTAGAAGGAGCTTTTGCGCCGGCCATCGAGTCACCGGGCTTTTCTCCCGCCAGCGGTTCGGCCCCCTGAGCCACACGAGCCTGGCTCTCCAGATCCCAGGTGGTGTCCGCGATGGTGCGCTGCATGACCGCCTGGCCACCAGGAACCACAGAAGCACCGAGCTGTGCACCAGCGAGCATTCCTGCGGTAGCGCCGACAGGGACACCTGCTCCCGCACCCACCGCGCCGCCGAGGACCGGGCCGACAAAGGCCGGGCCAGCAGCCCAGCACGCCGCGGCGAAGGGAGCGACCGGAGGGGCGACGGGAATCGCCGCCGTAGTCGCGCCACAGATGGCAACGCCCGCACCCAGGCCGGCACCCGCACCAAGAGCACCGCCCGCGAGGGCGCCGCCCGCACCGCCTGCGACACCACCGACGACAGCACCCGCTGCAGCCGCACCTCGGGCAGCGTCCATGGTCGCTCGGTCTTCCTCACGCACGTTGCGTTCGAACGTTGCCATCACGTTGCCCGGGTTAAGTGCAACAGCTCCAGTTGGAGAGGCCAGGGCCAAGCCCGGAGCAGTCTCGTAGACGATCTCGTTGGTGACGTAGTTGCGGACGATGATCGGCTGCGACGCCTGCGGCGCTCCCGGCACGAACCTGACCACCGGAGCAGGTACGGGCGCCGGGGCCGGAGCCACAGCCGGAGTCACCGCCCGGGCCGGTGCTTGCTGGTTCGCCTGCACCGGAGCCGGAGCCGGAGGAGGAGGAGTGGTGCCCGGCTGGCTGATGACCTGAGGGGCGGCGAGAGCCACCGAGGCTCCCGATACCGCCACAGCGGTGGTCATTACGGCGGCAGCAGCACGTGCTGCTACGCGCGAATAGTTCTTCTGACGATTGTTCGACAATGTCTTACCTTTCAGATTGTTCTTCGATGGCCCTTGCGAGTGGCGTTGCTCAGGCAATGACATCCCAAATTTCTTCATCACCAGCCGCGGCAAAGACCAGGCCGCCCCAGAGTCCGCTGATTTCTGGACATGCTCGGGCATAGGTGGCGCACTGCTCTTTGACTGGGCAGGCATCACAAACAGCCACACCGAAAGCCAGGCGCCGGCGTCGTTCCGGGCGGGTTTCCCCTTCCACAGTCAGATCCCATGTCGTAGGCGAGAGGGCCCCTGACGCGCACAGACCCTGCATCAGCAACCCGGTGGGCAACGGAAGAGAACGGTCCATTGGCCGAGCAGCCCTGGAGGCCTTGATGCGTATCATCTCCGCCCCTTTCCGGAGGCTGATATGTGGCAGGAAACTCTTCTTCCGTGACGGTGCTTTACCCGTCATGGTTTACTATATGTCATAGCATCCGTGATTGCACGTGTTAGCGACGATAATTTAGAACACTTCGGCGAACCGCAGAAAAACCAGAGGGAGACCTAAGCTGATGGGGACCACCACACTGTCGAGAAGCACGCAAAGGACAACGATGGCCCTCGGGCGGATGGAGAGCTTCGAGCACAGCATTTTCGCCAGACTCTTGGCCGCCTCGGGTAAGACCCAAGAGCGCATTGCCGTTGAGTGCGGCGTGACCAAGGGTGTCGTTTCCCACTGGCTTGCAGGACGAAATAAGCCCGCTCCTCAGCACGCACCCCGACTTGCGGAAGCTCTTGGAGTCGGAGTCCTGGACCTCGCGGGCAAGACCATCGAAACCGCAGACCTCGTGGACTTACGCATGACTGCCGGCCTCGTGGGAACACAGGCCGCCGACCTGGCCGGACTAAAACGCAGCCAGATAATCACTCTCGAAGCCGCGATCTCAGCCCCGAAGCCCGACCATCTCGAAGCTTTGGCAGAGGTTTACGGAGTGACCGTCAATCAGATCCGACGCGCCTGGGTCAATCGACGCATCTTTCTCTTTGGCACAGACTCCCTCACTCAGCTGCCTCCCGAAGCGAGGGAGTACCTCGCTCCGTGGGCAGACGTCTAGGGCCATGTTCCACTGCCCGATTGGGGACTGACGAATGGCTCAGCGAACCACTGATTGGCTCCTCCTGGAGACCTTCTCTACACATTCATCGGCCACTGTCATCGCACAAGGCGTGACAACCAAGGCATTCCTGCCGCTCGAGAAAATCATCAGGTCTGCCACACATCGAACAATTGTCGAAACGGCTGTGGAAGCTATCCGCCGCGACCCGTTCCCTCGCGACTTCATTCAGGGCGACCACCGGTATATCTTCCGCCCGTTGCAGGAATACAACCATGAGCTGGCGGGCATTCTCTTTCACTACGGCCCGACCACGGACCCTGTCCAGGATCCTCCAGCCTGCGGAGCGTGGAGCTTTATCCTCCAACGCGGTCTCGCCATTAGCTCCGACGCCATGCACGACCTCCACAGGGTGCCAGAGTCAAGGCGCTTTAAGTCGCGCCCAATCCACGAGTCACTGAGTCGTATCGTCGGGCCTGACCCCACTGCAACTGCCAAGCTGATCCACAAAAGACCAGGTGCAACACATCAGGCAACGGAGACTATCACCAGCGAGGATGGCAGTCTCTGGACTGCGGCATACTCCGCTGGTTTCGTTCTCCAGAGTGATGGCAGCGTCGGCGTTCGAGGAATCACTCGTCGCATTGGCGACTACCAATCCCGCCCCACACCTGCAGCTCTTTCCGACCAGGTACTCCGCGCTAGCAGCCAGTCAGGAGTCTTTAGGACGATCATCGACCCCACAACAGGCACGTTCCTCCGCAGCTACGATCCGCCTTTTACCCCTGGAGCTCGCGAAACTGGCCAGGTCGTCGCAGATCCCGACGAGGCCACCACGCTACTCCGCCTGATCCACAACTGCGCCGTGGACAACGTTGCCATTACCTCCGTTTCAATGCATTCGCCAGATTTCATGCCCGTCAACATCGACCTGTTTCCCCTAGACGTCGATGGAGTCCGAGCAGTCTTAGCAAACTTTAGCCGACAAAAGTAACTACACCTCACCGTCATAGAGTAAGCTCTGACACCGATCGTGGCTCTGCGTGGGGCCGGCCCTGGTTTTCTGATCGTGGCTCACCCACACAGGTCGCCTGCGTCGCCCCAGAAGGCTGGGGAGATTCGGCCATGGCAGAAGCTGCATGCTTTGATAGCGCCCTACACGGAGGCATCCGCATGTCTGTTTCTATCCCCTCCCCCTCCCGACAACTCCCCTTGCGCGCCCTGGAGAGCGGAGACGCCATCTTCATAGACGCCGCCGAACTTCTATTCTTTCCCGAAGCCGGCGTGCTCTTCATAGACGGCAACCCGCACCCCCTCCCCTATGTTCGCGATCTGTACCTCGCACTCGTGGACGCCTGCGCCACTGTGAAGACTCAGTCGCCAGAGGCAAGAACCTGGGAAACCTCTGCCGGATTTGTCGAGGTCTCATGCCGAGGGCTCAATATTGAGATCAACGGCGTCACACATACCCCCGAAACGGTGGACCTCTACACCCAAGCTCTACATCAAGCGTTGGAAGCGTGCCCCGATTTTGACGATCTTTGACGAACTTTTAGCTTTCCCATTTGCTAAACAACGTCGTTGTAACTCATGTTATTGTGAAATAAAGATCCGGGCGCTGCGCCAACAGCCCCGGATGCGACCCCACAGTGCTTAGGACGTGAGGATTTATGAACGATCATACTCCGAGCCCCTCCAAGGCGGCTACCTCAGAGCTTCAGGACGACCTCGACGTCGGCTACGTCTCCCGCTGGTTCGTCCAGGCCCTTTTCCCCTACCGGAAGACAGACGAACTCGTACGACAGGTCCAGGACAGAGCTGACCGGATTACCGTCATGTCTGCAAACGGCCTGCCCTTCGGCAAGTATCCGCGATTAATCATGGCCTACATCATCACGAGTGCCGTTCAACGCCAAGGCTCAGTTGAGCGAGGAACACTCGACCCGGACGAGGCTCGTCGCATCCCACTTGGCAGGTCGATGAATGACTTCCTCCACGCTATGGGACTTGATCGCGGAAGAGGCGGTGGCAAGGGAAGCCTGACTGCTCTTCGCGAACAACTGAGGCGACTGACCACCTCCACAATCACGGTTCAAAAGCTCTACCGGGATCGCGACCAAGGTATCAACGCCCCGGTCGCACGGAGTTGGGACCTATGGTTCGACCCAGCCAATCCAGACCAAACAACGATCACCGAATCCTACATCGAGCTCACGCACGACTTCTACGAACAAATCGTCGCAGCGCCCATTCCCATTGACCTCCAGATCCTTCATAAGCTCGGAAGGCCCCGCGCGATGGACCTCTACATCTGGCTATCGCTCAAAAAGTTCTGGCTAAATAAACGCGCACTCCCCGACTACGAGTTCGGATGGGATGTGATCGCGAGCAACTTCACGACCACTCCCCCGAAAAATAGCGATGAAATGGCTGGCTTCCGACGCGAGATAAAAAAGTGCGTTCACGCTATCGAGGCCCTCTGGCCGGACGTCGGAGTCAGCGTCACCACAGAGGGAGTGACTGTCCAGGCCGGCGCTCCGTCCATCCCAATGAAGAATCGACGCCGCGTCAGTGAACTGACTCAGTGACACCCCTCCCGCCCGCACTCGCTCTGAGTGCGGGTTCTTCTTTTCCTCTTCGTGCGCGGATTTGTACATGCCCAGATCTGTCATCTGGAGGCTGTTCCCCATTACCGCAGGTAACCCAGCGCGGATTTGTACATGCCGACAAAAGCGGTGCGCGGATTTGTACATGCCCGTGCGCGGATTTGTACATGCCCGTGCGCGGATTTGTACATGCCCGTGCGCGGATTTGTACATGCCCGTTACGAGCTTCTTTGGTCCTGACATGCACAGATGACTCCCCGGTATCATCCCTTAGAACTGTAGAAGATAGAACTCTACTCCCGGCTACAGGCAGTAACCATCGCCACTGCCTTCATTAGATAGATGCACCATCGCAGCTGCCGCGGCTCCGCTCCGCGAAGCCTTGCCCAATTTTCTCTGTGGTCACTGCCGTAGGGATCAAGGGTCTGGTAATCGAGTTCTTTCATACCGCTGATTGACACAATCCCCGTGTCCGCACGGGCCAAATGGACATCGACAATGGAAACCAATTCACGCTACGGAAAGGCAATGAGGTTCAAGAAACAGCCGGGTGCTGCTTAGTCGATCCTTCGCTGCAGGCGCTACAGGGCAGTCTCGACCGACCCCGCCCTGTGACTCCTGGCCCGCATCAGGCACCCATCCAACGGCAGGAAAGAAGCAGGAACACTCGATGGGGTACTACGGAAAACGAAGCCGCATAGATGTGTATGGCTACCCATATGGGCATATGGGTAGCTGTCTGTCTGTGTACCTGCTAGGGTTAACGCCAATAGAACGATTCAGGAGGAATCTCATGGCAATCATTGCGATCGTCAACACCAAGGGCGGAGTCGGCAAAACGACCACTTCGGTCTATCTCGCGGCAGCAGCTGCCCATGCCGGCCACGCCGTCCGGCTCGTCGACGCCGATCCTCAGGCATCAGCCACTACATGGCTCGAGAACGCGGGGGAGGTTCCATGTGAGTTGATTGTCGCCAATGCGGTGACACTGGGACGCCTCCCGGATGACGGGGTCACCATCATCGACACCCCTCCGGGAAATCCTGCCGTCATCGACCGGGCCCTAGCGGTCGCGGACTTCGTTGTTATTCCCACAGCACCATCCCTCACGGACATCAGTCGAGTCTGGGAAACCCTGGGCGCCATCAACGGCAAGCCCACGGCGATTCTCTTGACGCAGGTTAATCCGCAGGCCACGCTAACTGCCCAGGCACGAGACGTTCTGGAGGAAGCTGGACATGCTGTTTTTCCGGTCAACATCCCCCGCCGAGAGTCGTTTCGTCAGGCATTCGGCAACTGGCCGGCCAATGACGCTCGCCAGCTACTCGGCTACGACACCGCTTTCAACCAGATTATGGAGGTTCTGTCATGAGCCCGGATTTCACAAAGCAGCTCAAGAATCAGAAGGGCAACTCCCCGAGAGTCACTTCCCCCTCGTCCATCGCGGACACATTCAGGGGGGAGCCCCCACAGCGTGTTCATCTGCATCGAACGACAATCAATATCCCCGTCGATCTGCACGATCAGATGAGGCGGGAAGCATTTGAAACCGGGGTGTCTATGACCGACCAGCTCATCAACGCCTGGAAGGCGCAGCGTGGGCTATAGCCATATAGCCATATTGCTACCCATATGGCTATATGGGTATATGGCATGAGCCCGAATGAGGGTAATGGAGGGCTAATGACGCTGTTCAGCCCATAGGTTGAGCATAAGCTAGTTGCATGGCTCGAAGAAAAAGTTTGAACCCAAATCAGATAAGCATCTTTGATTTTCTAGCGGAGGAGGAGACAACCAATGATTCATCGAGGAGACGTGGAAGCGACATTGAGGGCCAGGGCCCCCGAGGTGACGGACGCGGAAGTGACCAGTCTGTACGAGACGATGCTGGCAGAGTGGAGCGATCTGTCGGACCGGATCGCTCACCAGACGCGGATCAAGTGGACGACGCACCACGGTCGTCAGCCAGACGGACTGAGCTGGGGGCAGATCCAGGAGCGCGCGAAGTATCAGGCGGAGCTGGAGATCCGGGGGAAGTATCTCGACCCGATCACCGAGGAGATCGTCGCCAGCCAGGAGGACCAGGAGGACGACCTGTATCAGCAGACGCTGCGGACTCCGGGGCAGTGGAGGGAGACTCCCGGACACGTCCACGTCTCTCTGGAGACGCAGGACCTCGTGAAGGATCTGTGGGAGGAGGAATCAGCAACCTTCTGGATGTACGCGGAGGCACTGATCGAACACCTCAAGTTCACGGGACAGAGGCTGCCACACACACGGGCAGGGGAGAGCTACGAGGAAGTGACTCAGATGCTGAGGGAGGCCGAAGCAGCCTACATCCCGTATCAGCCCCGGGTGTAGAGGGAAGCTCGACGTCAACCGGACTCGCCCGAGTACGAATCAGCGTTAATCTCTCTGCGCTAGCCGTCGCGAAGACCCTCCAGACAGCGAATAGGATGCCCTCTCGCGACGAGCAGGTCCTTCTCGAGGGTTTTACATCCTGGGGCGCTGTGCCGGAGATTTTCGACAGTACTGACACCACATTCGCGGCAGAGAGGGAAAGACTCCAGAACCTCCTGACCCCAGAGGAGTATGCGGCGGCGCGGCGAGCCACCCTGACAGCCTTTTTTACTCCACCCGAGATCACCACTGCGATGTGGCAGGGCCTAGCCGCGGCAGGGTACACCGAGGGGCGTGTCCTGGAACCAGGATGTGGAACCGGAAACTTTGCGGCGACCGCACCGCGGCCCCAGGACATTGTGGGGGTCGAAATCGATCCCATCAGCGCTCTCATTGCTGCAGCGCGCCACCCGGAGACGCAGATCCGACGCGAGAACTTCATCGACTTCAACGTGGCTGATGACTCTTTCGCTGTGACAATCGGCAACGTCCCCTTCGATCAGTCGAAGCCCTACGATCCCGACCGGAACAGGGCACAGCTGAGTACGCACAACTACTTCATCTCAAAGTCGATTGATCTGACCGCACCGGGCGGGCTCGTCGCGGTCATCACCAGCACGCATACTGCCGACGCGCGCCGTGCTGGCTACGATGCCCGTCAAGCGTTTGCGGAGCGGGCAGACTTTCTCACCGGACTCCGTCTGCCATCCGGTCGCACCGGCGCGTTCGCCGCGCACGCAGGAACCCAGGTAGCCACAGACATTCTGGTGTTCCGCGTCCGCGATGAGGGACAAGAACCAAGCGAACTCACCGTCCAGTTCCTCAATACCGTTGAGCAGACCGTTGACGGTCACGACCTGCGGATCAATGAGTTCTTTGACACTCACCCCGATCACATCCTTGGACAGGCGAAGGCTGTATCCGGTCGCTTTGGGCCTCAGCTCCACATCGACGCCGAAGGGCAAAATGTGACCGCTCTGGCCAAACGAATCTCCGACGTTCTGACTGAGGATCTCACTAGAGCCAAGCATGCCGGGATGGGGCACACGGTCAGCCTGGAGGCTCTCGACCAGGCCGGGCACGTCGACACAGCTGGACTCGTAGAAAGAGCTACCCAAGAGCTTCAGCAGGTACCAGGAACCGTGCGATACACCCACCAGGCCGATGGGTCTCTGCTCTTCGAGCAGCTACTCCGCAACCAAGCTGCCGGACCCTACGAGTGGACGGAGGTGGCGCCGGCCCGAAAGTACGCTCCTCAATGGGCGGCGCTGATCGACCTTCGCGACACCACGACGGCGCTTCTGACCGCCTGTAGCAACGACGAGCTCGCAGCAATCAGGGCCCTGCGCAAACAACTAAACGCCCAGTACGACGCCTACGTCGCGGACCATGGGCCGATCAACCTCCACAAGATCCAGGAACCACGACAGCGCACCGCCAAGCAGATAGCCCGGGAATACCAGCGACTCGAAGCCGAATGGCGTGCTGATAACGCCCTTGGCGACCGGCCCTATGAGGGAGCCCTCCCCGAGGACGAAGAACAGCGACTCAGGGACGCCGCTTCTCAACCCGTCGAAGATCCCACACCCCTCCGCCGGCATCTCAAAGGCGCCCTCGCATCGGACCCCTTCATCACAACGGTCACTGCCCTGGAGCACTACGACGAGGCCTCCAAGCAAGCGCGCAAGGGCGCGCTTTTCACGACCAACCCGATCCGTACCGTCGCAGAGCCAGACCATGCTGACACCGTAACTGACGCGATCACGCTGCTGTCCCACTCATCGACCCACATCACGGCCCAGGGGCTTTCCGCTCTGCTCGGAGACGCTTACACCGCCGAGACGGTGGTGGAGGAACTGGAAAGCGGACAGCTCGCCTTCCGTGACCCCGCGCGCCCAGAATCATGGATTCCGGCTGCGAAGTATCTTTCTGGACCGGTCCGAAGCAAGCTTGCCCAGGCCGAGATCCTGGCAGATAAAGACCCACGATTCGTGCTGAACGCCGCGGCGCTGGAAAGAGCGCTTCCCGAGAAGATTACCGAGGGGATCACAATCAACCTCGGAGCAACTTGGGTACCGGAGGACGTCTACCGCGACTTCCTCATTGAGACCTTCCACATCCCGCCTGCTGCCAGCCACCAGATCAAGTTGACTCACGTGGTGGACCAGTGGAAGGTCACGCTACCCAAGCGGTGGGCCGCGCAGGATCAGGCGGACCTGGAGTGGGGAGTGCGGGCAGCCGGTGCGCAAGGCGACTTCAACTACCAGGCGAGTAACAAGGCCCACAGACGCTTCTCGCACCACGGTGTTGCACACCGCGGATACTCCGCCACCGTCCTCTCAGCAGCCCAGTCGCTCGAAGCAGCGATGAACATGGCTCCGCCAAAGCTAAACTTCTCGATTGAAGCCAAGGAAGCAATGGGTATCGAGAAGCCTGTGACCACCACCGTTGTCAACGTCGATGCCACCCGGTTTGCCGGACGCAAAGCCGACGAGCTAGCCGCCCACTTTCAGAAGTGGGCCATGGCAACCCCCGAGCGCCACGCCACCCTCATTGACGCCTACAACGACGCCTTCAACAACGTCGTCGCCCCAGTCTACGACGGGTCCGACCGACTCATGCCGGGGATGTCCGAGAAGTTCCACCCTTACATCTATCAGCTCAATGCCGTTGAGCGAATCGTCAACGAGGAAGCCGTGCTTCTCAACCACGTCGTGGGCGCGGGAAAGACCGGTTCCATGATCATGGGTGCGATGGAGCTCCGCCGCCTAGGGCTGGCATCCAAGCCCATGCTCGTCGTGCCGAATCACCTAGTCGAGCAGATCGCCCGGGAGGCCAAGCAGTGGTATCCCGGAGCGAACGTGCTGTCAGGGGCGGCCGCACGTGGCGACGCTGCCAAGCGACAGCTGTTCATGTCTCAGGTCGCTCTCCACGACTGGGACCTGGTTGTCATCCCGGAGTCCGTGTTCCGGCGAGTGCCGGTCGCACCCCAAATCGAGCACGACTACCTCGAACGTGAGCTCAACTCCTTACGCGACGACCTAGAGCAGTTAAGGGAGCACGGAGTCGGCCAGAAGATGTCCATCAAGGACATGGAGCGAACTATCAAGCGGCGAGAAGAAGTCCTGCGCACCATCGCGGACAAGATCGGCACCGACCTGGGAGTCACCTTCGACCAGGCCGGCGTGGACTACCTCATCGTGGATGAGGCTCACGGCTACAAGAATCTGGCCCGCTACTCCGCTCTGCGCGACCTGCATCACCCCGGTTCACAGAAGGCCACCGACATGGATATGAAGCTGTCCTACCTCAGGTCGATTAAGGAGGCGGGGCGCCCGATAGTGACCTTCGCGACGGGCACGCCGATCTCCAACCAGATTGCCGAGTTGTGGGTCATGCAGCATTACCTGCGCCCGGATCTGCTGCGGGAGGCACACGTAGCCGGCGTTAGCTCTTGGGGTGTCAATTTCACTGAGAAGGTGACCGAGATCGACTTCACCGCGGCCGGCGCTATCAAGGAATCAACGAAGGTTTCCCGATACGTCAATGTTGCTGACCTTGCGCGCATGTGCACGCCGTTTATGGACTACGTTGGCCGAGACCAGATCACCGCGACGCTGCCGGAGCTGATCGGTGGACAAGCTCAGGTCATAGAGTTCGATCCGGGCCAGGAAATCAAGGACTTCAACCGAGACCTTCTCTGGCGGGAAGATCAGTTGACTGCCGTCGACAATCCCCGGATCGACAACCCACTCAAACTCATCAACGACGGAAAGACGGCGACTCTGGACCCACGCCTGGCTGGGCTGGATCACACCCCCGGGGTGGGCCGCGTCCACGCCATCACCACCGAAGTTCACCGCCTCTGGGAAGCCAATCGAGAAAATACCTACCGGGATCAGCTTGGGGAACTATCTCCCAACCTGGGGGGATTCCAGATCATCTTCTGCGATAGGGGAGTGCCCAAGCCAGATAAGTTCAACGTCTACGACGCCATCCGGGATGATTTGGTGTCACGGGGAATGGATCGCGAACGTATCCGCTTCATTCATGACTGGGACGACCGGCGATTGCAACTGTTTGACGACTGCAATAACGGTCAGGTGGACGTCCTGATCGGTAACACGGAAAAATTGGGTACCGGAGCTAACATCCAGTCCCGGTGCGTTGGTATTCACCATGCTGATGTGCCCTGGAGGCCGGCAGACCTCGAACAGCGGCTTGGCCGAGGGCTCCGCCAGGGCAACCAGAACACTGACCTCTTTGAAGCGGTCTACATCGGTGCTTCCACCCATGACGCTTTCTCCTGGGGCACCGTCAGCCGAAAGGCGCGCTTCATTGAGCAGTTCTACCGCGCCGACCAGGAGCTGCGAGAGATGGAGCCGCTGGAGGGGAGCGGAGACGCTATGGCACACCACAAAGCCATCGCTACCGGAAACCCCGCCTTCGTTCGCCAGATGGAACTACAGCGAACCATCGCCAACCTTGAATCGGGCGAAATGGAACACGAGGCGATGAAGGCCTCCAACGCCCGCGAGCTCGCGCAAGCAAGGCTGAACCTCCCGCAGCAGCAGGCCCTGGTCGCCCGGCTCACGGCTCTGGAGCCGCAGGCTGGAGAATGGGTCGAAGCTGATGCCGAACAGCGGACCTGGACCATCGCTGGTATCACCTACAGCAACCGGGCTGATGCCACGGCCGGGCTCACCGCTGCGCTGGCCACGATTGCTCGCGACCGAAAGACAGAGCCAGTCCCGGTAGCTGTCATCGGCGGTGTCGAGATGAAGGCCAAGTACTCCTACGAAAACTCCGCGTTGATCCTTTCCACACCGATTGGAACTCATCCAGACGGAGTTCCCGAAAACCTCGTCCGCGAAAACCTCCACCGCACTGACGAGGAGGAAAAAACCCTCGCCCAGAAACGATCCGGGTTCCTCGCTCGCCTCGAAGGAGGTGTGAAGTCAGTCGTCACTCATGCTCAGTGGGCGGAAACTGACCTCGAGAAGATCCGAAACACTATCGACAAGCTGGAAACTCAGCCAGCAGCAGGACCCTATCCCCGGCTACCGGAGCTGACCGAGGCACGGCAAGCACTCCAGGAAGTCAACGAGAAAATCTCCCGGTTCAACAGCTCTGCTGCCGAGCGGCAGGCACAGGCAGCCTACGGGCAACGCCTAGCGGCGAAAGGTCGAGTCCCCGGATTCAGCCTTGCGCTCAACCCGACGACCTACATGGTGGAAAATGGGATACAAGACCATCCGAACTCCCCGCCGATGACAGCCGACGACGAGCACGGATGGATCGTCGACGAGCCCACCCACCAGCACTTCGGTGGCAGGAAGCTACTCGACCTCACCGCCCCAGCTCATCCGGTTGAGGGGGCAGCGCGGAGGAAAGAGTCCCAGGACTTCACGCAAGCACACGAATGGGAGACGGTGAGTAGTGATAGTTACTCGCCAGATATGTGAGCAGATAACGTCGCGACTATCCCCATTATTGGGGACAGCCTCAAGGTAACGGGGTAGGGGAGCAGCCGGGCGGTCAGTACCGCTGAAATGCCCGAGCTTGTGCGCGCTGGGTCGCTGCTGCCTGTCTGTTGAGCCCGGTGCACCACTCGGGGTAAACACGAAAGCCCCGCTTGCCTGCCCGCGTGCCGGAGGTTATCCCGAGCTCGTCAAGGTGATCCCTGGTGAACGTGAAGAGGCCGCGTTCTTCGGTCTGCTCGATGAATACCAGTAGTCCCGCTGCTCGGTCGCTCTGGTCGAACGGCTGTGTCTGTCCGTCTGCGCCCCGGTGCCAGAATGCGACGAAACCGCCGGGTTTGGTCGGGGTTGTCCGGGCCGTCCGGATATGCCAGGTGTTGCCGTCGATTGTGGCGAGGCCCGACTCGTAGTCGCTGTTCTGTTCCTCGGCGGTGACCTCAACTGTCATGCCGGTTGCAGCGGCGTACGACTCAAGCGCGGTGAACTTCATTCCGCTGAGCGTACCGAGCAGTGAGCAGCTACCGCCGGGACAGTACCGAGCACGACGATGTTCAACGAGCCGAACAATGATGTTCACGAACGACAGCGAACGATGATGTTCGACAGGTGTCTGACGGGCCCGAACCCCGGAAAGTGGACACGCTTGGTGCCGGGCTGGGAGCATTCAGGACAGGCGTCGCTGACGGCCACAGGTGCGGCATCGATGATGGTGATGTTTCCAGCATCGGCGGCACCGGTGATCGTCAATCCGATCTCGGCGGTCCGGCAGATGGTGTCGGCCACGAGGTTGCCACTAGAATGCACAGTAGGGTCCTGGTTCGGTTGGATGAAAGCGTCGTAACTCTCATCTTGTACCGGCCAGGACCCCTACATGTTGTGCCACCCCGAACCCCGCCCCGCGGTCAACTACGCACTCCGAAACGCGAAGAGCCTCTTAACGGAGCAGCTCGGCGGAGTTCAAAAGAAATCGAGCCGGACGGCACTTGGCGCTGACGACTGGTTGGAGATCGGCGCGCACAGCCGTGTGTTTCTATCAGCCCATGATTGATTGGGTAGAGATAGGGACGGTGCTAGTGGGGCCGCTGGCTGTAGGCCTACTCCTGCGGCCGGCAGAGACTGCAGAGAGCTGGCTCACGGTGTGGCGGCGGCTGCGCCGACGACCGCCTCGGGCAGAGGGGGAGGAGGCCGGATAGTCTCTTCTACTGGTGACCGAGGGCGTCGGAGGGCGAGTCGCGGAACGTTCCTGAGTGCGCCGGGTCGTTGTCCTGCTGCTCCATCTCAGTCCCGAGATGACCCAGCAGTGCGAGGATGCCTCCCAGAACGCCGGTGACAAGGAATAGTCCTAAAGCAGGAACGATGCTGCTCAGGATGCCCTCAATAAGTCCACGCTCACGGATGCGCACGACGACGACCAGGGCGAGTAGGACTAGGAAGATGACCTGCCACAACTGTAGCTGGCTCATGGGTTCTTGTCCTTTCTGAGTGCGCGGTAGAGAGTAGCACGCGACACGCCAAGATCGTTGGCGATGGAGGTTCTGGCTTCGCCGGCCTGTACGCGTTCGTGTGCTTGCTTGATCTGCACTTCCGTCAGTGCCCTCGGTCGACCTTTGTAGCGACCGGCCTTCTTTGCCAGAGCGATCCCCTCGGCCTGTCGCTCGCGGATGATCGCCCTCTCAAACTCGGCAAAGCTGCCGAGAATACCGAGCATGAGGGTGGCACGCGGGTCTTCTCCATCCGGGGCGAAAGTGAGATTCTCTTTGAGAAAATGGACGGTGGCGCCCTTCGCGGTGATCTGGTCGATAACATTGCGGAGGTCCACCAACGACCGAGCCAGACGGTCAATCGACGCAACATGAAGGCCATCTCCGTCGCGGAGATAGGCGATGCAGTCTTCAAGGCCCGGACGATGTGCTCGCGTACGAGCTGACAGCTCATCAATGAACTCCCTATCGACCTGGCCGATAGCTTCACGCTGGCGGGCCAGGTTCTGGTCCTTGCTGGAAACGCGAAGGTAAGCGACATTTTGCCCGCGAGCTTGTACTCCGCGCTGCTTCTCCCGGGCTTCTCGGCGCCACTTCTCCTCGATCACATTGTTCAGCTCCTGCCTTTTCCGGGCTTCCTCCTCGGTCTGGCGGGCACGGTCGGCGGCCTGGTCCTTGTGGTGGTCAGGGACCATCCATCCGGCGAGGGTTCCCCCATCGAGCAGCACCTCAGGTGTGGGAAAGTCCTGCTCCTCTGACCATTCGTTGTTGCCGATGTACAGCGATGCCTTAGTGATGTGGGTGTAGGACCGCGTGATTCGGAGTCGGCCCTGAGGCGTTCCCGATGCAGCGTTGACCCACGTCGCGAACCACGGCGCCGCCGAATAGTCAGCCCACCGCTGTCCCCCGTCATCGAGGACCCGATCTGTAAGGACTTTCTCGACGTCGACCTCCCAGCCACTGCGCCGGCCACCCTCTCGTCGTCTGTGGACTGTCGTCGTCCGGGCGCCCATCCGCACAATCTGGACATCTTCCTGAGGAGTACGCCGATCGTCCTTCATGAGGGTGCCGAGACGGGCCACTTCCACCACCTCTGTCGCAAAAGGCCATTGACTATGTGGCACAAGTGTAGCATAAACGAGTTTGGGACCCTGTGAACCATGGTAGATCCACGCATGTCAACGGGATCATATGGGTGTACCCCAGTAAGACGGCTTGTCAGGGTCGGCAAGCGTTTGGCGCAGGTGTTTTTTGACAGCACCGCCAATCACCTTCTGGCTCTTCCCCTGAGCGCTGGGGGCAGCGGAAGCTGGCGCCGCCTGCCCAAGACCCCAATCGAGGGATGGGGCGCTCAAGGGCAGCCAAGAATACATAGGTTGGCGTGTAGCATGGCTGCATAACAAAGCCTTTGTCATCACACGCGGAAATTACAAAGATTGGTGCATTTTTCCAATGAGCGCTCTCGAAACAGAACTGGAAGCGGCACGGAGAACCATCCATACAGATGGTTACCCAATGAGTATCGGGGAACTCACTAATCTCCATCGGGACGGCGAACTTATAATCCGCCCTCAATTCCAGCGCTTATTCCGCTGGGATGATGCTCAGAAGGCACGGCTGATCGAGAGCATCCTTATTGGGATTCCCCTTCCGTCGATTTTCGTAGCTCAGGATGCAGGCGGTAGGTGGGAACTTGTGGATGGGCTGCAGAGAGTGAGTACCCTTCTGCAGCTCCAAGGACTGCTCGACGTTGAGGAGTTCCCTCCGCTCGTATTGACAGGGACAAAATATTTGCCATCTCTGGACGGCACTGTGTGGGATTCGGATGATCAGCCTTCTTTAACTTCCGCACAGAGGCTCGACATCAAACGCTCGAAAATTGACGTCAAAATTGTGCAGCGAGGATCCGACCCCAAGACAAAGTTCGATCTTTTTCAGCGCCTAAACTCCTTTGGTTCCAAGCTCTCGAATCAAGAGATACGAAACGCGCAGCTGGTAGGAGTCTCCCCTGACTTCGTCGAGTGGTTGGGTGAGCTTGCCAACCACGATTCATTCGTTACTCTGTTGCGATTGCCTGAGAGTGATAAATCCAAGAAGTACGACGAGGAACTTGTACTCCGTTTCCTTTTCCTACACTCGAAGTCAGATGAAGAGATCGGCAAGATCCGCAACTTCCAAGATGAACTAGAGGAATTTGCAGTCGACTTTGCGTTGTCTTTCTCTGATGAAGACAAAAAACCACTTGGCCAAATTTTTAGAAAGACATTTGATCAACTTCTAGCCGCCGATGAAGACATCCTTCGGCGCTGGGATCCTGATAAGGGGAAATTCGCGGGTGGATTCCTGAACACGTCTTTCGAAGCAATCGCTATTAGCCTCGCAAATCTGATCAAGGAGGGTGCAACCACTCGGACCGATTTGCGGCAAGCTGTAATCGAATTTTGGAACCGACCGGAGATGATCAAGAAGTTCGCTACCGGGAAATCCACAGAAGCTCGTATACGGCTCATGGTTCCCATGGGGCGCGAGATTCTCGGGGCATAATGGCGAAGATCTATACCGTCGAGGAATTATACGACAAGATTTCTAGCGAGACGGTCTGGCGCAAGAGGGAGCTCACCACATCCCTGAGGCTGGTGCAGCAATCCACGAATGCCCAAAAGGTCAATTTGCGGTCGGGAAGTCTTCTCCTCTACGCACACTGGGAGGGATGGGTTAAGCAAGTAGCTCAGCTCTACATTCGGTACGTCAATACGCAGCGCCCGCCCTATGAGAAACTCAGTGCAGCCTTCCTCGGTAATGCGCTTAAAACAAGAATCTCTTCAATCGAAAAGGCATCCACGCCAGGTGTTCATAATGAGTTCGCTTCATTCCTGCGGGAAGGTCTTGCCCAAAAGGCCCTTCTCTCCGAGGATCTTGTTCAAACTCAGAGCAATCTCTCCTCGAAAGTCTTTCTCGACGTGGTGGAACGCTTGGGTTTACCTCAACGTCCCGAATACTCGACTCGGGCCAATTTGATCGATGAAAAGCTCGTTGGTCGGCGGAATACAATCGCGCATGGAAAGTTTCTAACTCTTGAGGCTGAAGATTTCCTATCACTTCAGAAGGACGTCTTAGATCTCCTTGAGATCTTCACCGATGATGTGCATAATGCTGCTTCCACGAGGGCGTACCTAGCGGACCCTGAGTGGCCCATACCTCGTTGATTTAGACCCCTTGGTCAAGAGGGGGTTAAACCCCAACCTCGCTCTTGTGGAGTTCTTCCTGATAGGGGATGGCCATTTCACAATTAGATATACCGGCTCTTCACAATTTAGAGTGCATCGGGAATTCTGAAATCCGCGCAGACACCTCCTGAACATCACAAGCCGAATGCGTGTCCCATAACCGACACATGTAGCAGCACCATATCGAAATGTGAACTGATGTTCTAGGACATGTCCAGGATCCGACCCTTGACCTGCGGCCTTATTTATCGGGCTCTTCCGGATCTGAGGTGCGTAGCCGGGACCCGGACGGGCCGTTCTAGAACCAAGTGCGACAAGATCCGTTTGATCCGCCACAATCCTGATTTTGAACTACAGCGAAGGAATTCCGCCCCGCAGAGGAGGGATTCACCCCAACTTTTCGGTAGCATCTTCCATCGTTATTTATGGGTCAGCTCGTCGAACACTTCGTCTGGGAGCGCCTTAATGTAGGAAATACGAGCACGGATCGCTGCTTCCAGATTTGCCAGCGAAAGCGCGGCTGACGGTTCGATGAAGTCAGACTGACCGGCCTCTGCCGTGAGTAGAGCCACGGCGTCATAGTTCTTTTCCGCGATCATGCGTTCGAAGAAGATCCGATAGCGTTCGATGTACGAGGCGCCGTAGAAAATCTCGTCGGCAGGAAAGGGCATACCTACAGGTATTTGTACGGGGCGCACCGAGCCCTTAGCCCGTTCGACGAGCATGACGAACCCGAACCAGGGCGGGAGGTGGCCGAACAGGCCGCGTTCGACGGCCATCTGTGAGTCCGCCGCGAGTCCGAGTGCTTCTTCCGTCCTGTTGTTGAAATTGTTGCCAAATGAGGGCCCTCGCTGCGACTTGAACTCCATAGCCGCGACCAGGGAACCGCGGTACAGCACGACCAGGTCCCAGTTCTTAGCGGGGCGGAAATAGGCTGGGAGGTTATTGCGACCGTTGGTTCGAACCTCCAGGTCGATCTCGGGGTCACTACGCCACAGGTCCGCGAAGACGTCTTGCAGCGCATTCATCTGTTTCCCCCCGGTCACCGCCGCCCGGTTTCCTGTGTCCTTTACTCCAGAGACAGCACCCTGCCGCGCCTGCTGGAGATCAAGCCCCTGCCAGTAGCCCAGCACCGCGGTGCGCCAGATGTCGGTAGGGATCCGATCGTTAGTCAATGTGCTCTTCCTATCTTTAAAGGGTGCCGACTGGCAGTCCGTAGGCTTCCTCAGCAGCTCGGGTCGCCGCATCCCGATCACCCGCGCGGAAAGCCTCGCGCAGCTGATTCGCAACCTCCTCCGGCAGATCCTCCGGCCGTGGGACTGCGATCTTTCGCAGGTACTGAGCCTGGAATCGTAGAGTGCCGCCGCGCATCTTCACCCCATATGCGCTGATAAATGCCTCGGCGATCCGGGACAACAACAATCCTCCCAGCACTTCGAGGTCCCATGACGTCGACACGATGTAGTAGAGGTTGTGGTGCGGATAAAGCCCCCCGGGCTCGAAGATGGGCGTGATCTGCGACTTCATGTCCTGAAGCAGCAGCTTCGGCTGCACGGCGAGACCCGGGTTCACCTTGTCAATCGTGCGATACCAGGCTGCGGGGTTCTTTTTTGCAACAAACCGTTTTCTGACTGCCTCATGCGAGCCCAGCACCTCGGCGAAACGGGGGTACGACGCCAGGTCGATAAGCTTGCCCTCTTCATCCCACGGGTTGAGCAGGAACTTCTTAGGGGCTGTTAAACGACCTGATCTGATGTCGTCGGCCATGACGAGGGGGAGCAACCGATCTCCCTCCACCACCACCTCCGCGTCCTTGTCGACGATGTAGGCCTTGTCGGCACCAGTGGCAACACCGATTCCAATGCGCGTTGTGCCGTCCTCCTCCAGTGTGGGGAAGTCCTCCTGGAGTTGCTCCAGCAGCTTGATTGTGTGTGGGGATCCTGCCGGCCAGAAGTCATCGGTCTCGAACCAACTAGACAGACGCGCCCCTTCCCATCCCTTGCCGGATCCTTCCGCTGCGGGACCGCGCACGAATCCAAGCACCTGACGCGCAGATAAGCCGTCGAAAGCAGCCGTGGTATCCACAAATGTCGCGGTGCCCTGTTCAGTTTTCGCCAGAATTGTGATGGCTGGGTACGCCGACACCTCACTTTCGAACGCATCTACGTCGTGCATCTGCCACACCGACTCCACGGCATAGCTGGAGACCACGAGACCGCGTAGATGTTTGCCATAAGCATTACGCATCCAACGGTCGGCACAGATGAAGCCCAGTCGACCGCCTTCCCCCAGCACGCCCAGCGAGCGTTCGTAGAACCCGATGTAGATGTCGGCGCGACCACGCATAGTCGTCCAGCGGGAGCGGTAAGCGGCCTCAACTTCGTCATCAAGATCTTCGGTCCTGATATAGGGAGGGTTGCCAACCACGAAATCAACGCCAGTAGGTACTTCACCCAGCAGGAAGTCACCGTGGTGCAGCCAGCTCATCGCCAGAATGTCCGCATCGTGCCCGCTAAGTCCGTGAGCGACCAGCAAATCCCGGGTCTTCTCTTGACAGGTGTCGACATGCTCACGCTGGAGGTCGAGGCCGAACAAAGCGTGAGAGAGATCCTCCACGGGAACGTCGTAAACCCTTGCTGACTGCAACAAGCGCTCCACGATTGGGACGAAAAATGAGCCTGATCCCACCGACGGTTCCATGAGTCGGAGCCGCGAGAGATCCTGGTCTGGCGTGTACCCAACCAGGTCGAGGATTGCCTCCACCACCCACCTCCGCGTGAAGACCTCCCCGTATTCAATCTCGACGGGGGTGGCAATCGTCATGAAGTTCCTCTCGTGCAAGGTAAATAGAGTGATTTTTCTATAGTATCCGGCAGCACGGGCAAGTCATCACCTGATCATTGCCCGCTTCACCAGCGCATCAGTTGGCTCACTCCTGCTATTCCTGGAAATCTTTTCCCCGGCCCATCCCTGATCTTGGGATAGGGCATGTGGAGGCAGAAGGTGAGGATGCTACTGCTCCCCCGTCCGCTCGTCGTCAGGTGGAATCAGGTCGTCAGTGTGAAGTGCTTGGTCCATGATGGTGCGGAACTCCCGGTCAATGACAGAGTCCTCGTAGGTGGTAGCTTGCTGGTTCCAGTAGTTTTCCTCCAGGGTCGGCAGCATCGCCTGGATTGCTACTTTGAGGTAGAACCCCCGGCTGCGGGAGGTGCGCTGGGCGAGCCGGTCGAGGCGGGCGATGGTTTCGACGTCCAGGCGGACGGAGACCACCCTGCTCGATTGCCGCGGGGATTGCGTGCTGTCTGTCATCGTGCCCGGCCCTTCCGTCGGTGTTCCTCCAGGCTGGTACACGGTGTGTACGTGGTTCGCCCCGGGTTTAATGGAGGGTAGGAAACTGGAAAAGAAATCCCTTACATGCCCGTCAAGTACACCCCACACCCACCTACACTCATCACCAGCACGGCAAAGACGGGAAGGTAAGACAATGTGACCAGCACCGACCACCTCGACGCCGGCGCCACAGAAGAGCTCAGCGCGCCCCTCCTCCTCAACCCCGAAGCCCTCCTCCTGTGCGGACTCATGTGGGCCGACTCCGACCACCCCGGCAGCTCCACCGTCTGCGAGGTACTCACCGCCAATGACTTCTACGACCCTCACTACGGCCACCTCTTCGACCTGATCGTCCTCCGCCGTGCAGATGGACTCTCCACTGACCCCGCCAGCCTCCGAGCCGCGCTGACCGAGCAGGGCAACGAGGCACCGATCGCACCCCACACTGCCCAACGCATGCTCATCGAACTGACCACCCTCGGAGTCACCCCAGACCGCACCGCCGCCTACGCCGATCAGGTACTTGGAACCTCCTATCGCCGACAGTTTCAGAGCATGGCCCAGGCACTCGCTCACGCGGCCGATACCGCGCCGGAAGCAGACCTCTTCGACATCATGGTCACCCACGGACGCGCACAGCGCGAGGTCTGGAAACGACGCCAAGCCCTCCGGACCCATAACCCCTAGATCCCACAGAAAGACACCACCATGACCCCGTTCACGCCAGCAGACGAAGCCCGACAGAAGCTCCAGGAGCTCCAGGAGCGAGTCCACGACTCCGCCAGCGATTTCCCCATCCACCACTTCCCCATAACGGAAGAAGAGGCCCGCGAAGAGATCCAGGCAAGCCTTACAGCCTTTGATCTTGCCCACCGAAAGGACGGCGTCGACGCACTGCTCGCAAAGCTCTACGAACGCACCGAGATTGGCATGATTCCTGACGCCAACGTCCTTTCCGGTGGAGATTTCTACGATGAGGTCACCTTCGTCGAGATTATGGAAGAAGCTGGCCAGGACCCAGGCCTCGAACAGTAGTCATGATTCTTCTTGATGATTCCATGGGTGCCTGGATGGTGGCCGATTCCCGAGCCGAGCTACTTGGGGCCCTGCTCGATCTCCTCGCCGACGAACCCGAAATATGGCAGCTGACTAAGATCGCTGCCGCCTGCCTGGGGCACCAGGAAGACCTAGCCATTGTGGTGACGGAGAGCTAGATGTTTCGCCCGGCAGCAGAAGCGACGTCTGCGAAACGTCGCCTTCTGCTACCGCTCGCAGGTACGCCGACTCATTCCACCCGTGCTCGAGTGCTTCCCTGATTCGGTGCGAACGAGCCGCGGGCTCTTGTCCTTCCCCCACCGTGCGTACATTCCCCCGGTGCCGGCCCAGCTGCACCGCCCAGGCAACATTCGCGGCCTGCGTCGAAGCGAACACATGTCTGTCCCCGACGCGAACGCAAAGCGGTTCGTTGCAATGGTGCTCTGCGACCTGGCCATCAATCTCCTGGCCGGAAATCATTAGGGAAAAGCGGTGCGCTGCGAGTGTGCGTTGAACACCACCTCGTTGCCAAGTGAAACGACCGTACCCGTCAGGAACGCTCACTGCGCCGATCCAGAACCAGCAAGACGGAGAGACCACGACGCGTCGCCAGAACCTCCTGATGTCGGCTGCAGTCGCCGTGAGTGTAGGCGATGAAGCCACTGACCTTCTCACGGGTGCAACGACGGCAGGTTGAAGAAAGTCGAATCCAGGGAGCGGAACGTCTTGCTCCCGGAACGAATCACTAGACATCGTCGGGGGAGCTCGAGGAATCATCCTCATGCCCTGACAGATGCTCCTCACTATCCGGGTCAACTCTGGCGTCATCAGTGGGGAGGGGAAGAGCCAGCACACGACCGACATCCGCGGAGTCGACGCCGAGAAGATCTGCAATCTTTGACCGACTAAATCCCCTCTCTACGAGGGGCTCCAGGGCTTCGCGGAGGGACTGCTCCGCCCTCTCGACGGCCTCCCACTGGGTGAGGGCGCGGCCAAGGGCAATCTCGAGAGCTTGCAGTTCCGCGAACTGATCTGCAAGACGTTCCTTCGCCTTCATTCGTGCACTTGGTCGCTTTGTTGATCGCTTAGTCATGTCCTCACCGTAGAAGTCCGCCGGCCTTAACTCCAGACCTTCGCCGCTGCTCAGCCTAGAAACTGCCACACACAGTATGCACTTTTAGTGAGATTGGGGTGAACCCCGGATAGACTGAGGTCCATGATGAGCTTTCGGGCGGTACACGCAGGTGCTGGGTACCAGTACCTGCTGCGCTCGGTGGCGACAAATGATGCCTACGACCAGTCGACGGAAACAGGAAAGCTCGCTTCCTACTACGCCGCCAAAGGCACCCCTCCGGGGCGCTGGCTGGGACGGGGACTGGCGGCGCTGGAGTCATCGTCAGCGACGACAGGGCAGATAGTTGAAGCGGATCAGATGGCCGCGCTTTACGGCCTGGGCTTGCACCCCGACACCGATTCAAAGCTCCTCGAAGGGACAAGTTTGAAGGACTGCCAGCTCGGTGGAAAGTTCCCCTCGTACACCAACAACATCCCGGTACTGAATGCTCTGCGATCAGCTGAGAGTTCCTTTCTTCGCGAGCACAACCGACTTCCCTCGGACGCGGAGCGCTCTGAGCTGGCCGTCAGCGTTGGCCGGCCCTTCTACGTTGAGGCGACCGGCTACACCAACGCTCCCGCACGCGATGTCGTTGCCTGGGTCAACCTCCAGCGAGCTGAGGTCAAGCAGGCTGTGGCAGGCTACGATCTGACTTTCTCACCGGCCAAGTCCGTGTCTGTTCTGTGGGCCTTAAGCGATGAGCGAACGGCGTCTCGGATCGCCGCCTGCCACCACGAGGCGGTCGCGGAGGTTCTCGCATGGGCCGAAGATAACGTCGTGCGAACGCGTCAGGGTACGGGTGGACTGGCGCAGGTGCGCTCACGAGGACTGCTCGCTGCAGAGTTCACTCATTTCGACACCCGCAGTGGAGATCCTGACCTCCACTCGCACGTTCTGATCTCAAACAAGGTCCAAGGTCCGGACGGAAAGTGGCGAGCACTCGATGGGAGGCCTCTGTTCATGAACCACCAGACCCTCTCTGCGCGCTATGACTCCGTGCTGCAAGAGATCCTCACTCGCAAGATGGGACTCGCCTTCGAGGCTTCGTCCCGTGGCCGGGACAAGGCTCCGGTGTGGGAAGTCGCCGGTGTTCCTCAGAAGCTGATCGACGTCTTCTCTAAGCGTCGCACCTTGGCACGCCCCGTGTACGAGACAATGCTGGCGGCTTACGTTGCCAAACATGGCCACCAGCCAGACCATCAGACGGTCAAGCAGCTGTGGCAGGCGGCAATCCTGGAGACCCGCGATGCCAAGAAGCCTGCGGAATCTCTTGCCGATCTTCGAGCCACTTGGGCACAGGAAGCGCGGACAGTGAGTGATGGAGAGGACCTCATCGAGAAGCTGAAGGAGATGGTCGGAACATCCCCACAGGATCGCCGTCCTTACTTCTTCGGGGCTGACGACGGTCAAGTCCGCCATGAGCTCCGGAAGCGGGGAGAGCAGATCTTGGAGTCGGTGACTGCCCGGCGCTCTTACTTCTCGCGTCATCACATCACTGCGGCGGTGGGTACGGCCCTCAAGGGTTTTCGGTTTGAGACTTCGGATGAGGTGGCTCGTGCTCATCAGCTCCTTACCGAGACGATCATCAACGATCTGGTGGTAGATCTCAGTCCCGCGGAGGTGCCTGATCTCCCGCTGCAGCTCCGGACCGATGGTGACGCTTCGGCCAGCGGCGTGGACCGACACATCGGTTCCGAGAAGTACTCGACGGCAGCGATTCTGCACGCGGAGGCGCGGGTGCTGTCGGCAGTCACAGAGCCGACGGCGGTGTTCTCCTCGAGCAGAGTGATTAATGCTGCCCTAGAGGAGCACACCCGCGAGCATGGCTGGTCTCTGAACACCGGACAGGCCGAACTTTCTCGCCACCTTCTTCAGTGCGGCTCTCTGGTCGGCGTCGGGGTCGGACCGGCCGGCACCGGAAAGACGACCTCCATGCGGATCGTCAGGGACGTCTGGCAGGCCGAGGGACGACGCGTCGTCGGTCTCGCTCCCTCAGCGGCGGCCGCCCAGATCCTCGGTGAAGAGATCGGCGTGGACGCCTCGACTGTCGACCACTTAACACATACCTGGAGGGGAAAGAACCCCGAGACGAATGCACGGGACTTGGGCGCGCTGCCCATTCAACTCCGGGCCGGCGACATGCTTCTGGTCGACGAGGCCGGCATGGCCACTACCGAGAATCTCGCTGCGCTCACTGAAATTGCGGAGGCCTCAGGTGCAGTCCTCCGGCTCATCGGTGATCCGCATCAGCTCGACGCTGTAGGTGCTGGTGGACTCTTTGCCGCTCTCTGCAAGGCAAGTGATCCCGCAGAACTCACCGACGTCATGAGGTTTGCTCATGGCAACGATGTGGAGCAGGCAGAGGCTTCGCTGAACCTTCGAGCCGGCAACCTTGCGGCACTCAAGTTTTATGAGGACAGGGACTGGATTACTGGTGGAACCCGCACTGAGATGCTTACCGACGCCGTAGAGGCGTACCTGGCTGATGTAGCTCTGGGTCGGCGGGTTCTCCTAGTAGCTCCGACAAATTCCGACGTAGACGCCCTTAATGAGATGATCCGCGATCAGCGGATTCGCCAAGGAGTTGTCAGCATTACCGATGAGCTCACCCTGTCCCGCGGTGATGTCGCAGGCGTCGGAGACACCATCATCTGCCGAAAGAACGAGCGGCTCCCAGACGGCGAACGCCTGATCAACGGACAGATGTTCACCATTGCGGAAATTCGACGCGACGGCGGTCTGCTGGCGCGTGATCCCGCCAGCGGGGCCTGCGTTTCGCTGCCTGCTGAATACGTCTCCGAGAACGTCCACCTCGGATACGCTTCGACCGTCCACCGCGCCCAGGGCGCCACTGTCGACGTCGCTCACGCGATCATCGACGACTCCACGGACAGGTCCACTCTGTACGTGGCACTGACTCGGGGAAAGATGGAAAACCGGATTTGGGCGGTCACCGACGCTCGACTGGACGAAGAAGCTGAGGAGGCCCACTGGCTCGGCTCCGGCAACGCCGCAGGATTGGAAGCCGTTGAGGTTCTCTCCAGGGCGATCACCCGAGACCACCGTCAGCGCACGGCCACGGAGGTCCACCTCGATGAAGTCGTCCAGGCGAGAAGCCGGGAGCGACTCGAGCAGCTGTACACCTATGGGGTGGAGCTCGCGTCCGGCCAGTTCACCGCCACCTACCTGGCCGGTTTCCTTGACCGACTCTCCGTGGATGAGGCTGCACGTTTCTCGGAGCAGGGAGGTCTTTCCACCGTCGTTGCCACGTGGCACAGACTCCTTGCTGCCGGTGTGGATCCCCGAGACTTGATGACCGCAGCAGTCACCAATCTCGGGGACGCCGAGAACATCGGTGCCGTCATTTCTTACCGGCTGCGCGACCAGGCAGCTGAGCTGTCCACGCCTACTGACGTCCCGGCCGTCCCCCCCGCGTCGCGGGGGTGTGACCCGGAGCTGCGCGACTGGCTGCTACACACTCGCGACTTGCTCATCAGCCCAGAGGAAAATCAGGCTGTCGACCTCGCGGTGGCGGGCCGGCGTCTCGTGGACACTGTGATGGGAGCGCGCCCCGTTCCGTCCCGCGATTCCCGCGTCACGACACCGCGCCCTGGCCCCGGCCGGGATCTTCTCGATCTCGTCTCGCCCGCACGACCGCAGGACCAGAAGACCACCGGACCCTCTATCAGCGATCCGGTGGCTCCTTCTGCCGAGGAGGGCCGAGAGGACTCTCTCGAGCAGTAGCCCCCTGGCTACAGCGCAGCTTCGTCTGCCGCCTCATCTTCTGTAGGCATCTCCGCAGCGAGCAAGGGGGTAGGAGACTCTCCCTGGACAGCCAGGTCCTGGCTAAGGGACGTAGCGGAGGTGCCGACAGCTGCAGCGTAAGCGTCGATGGCTTCTTCCGGCATTCCGGTGGCCTCCATGTCCTCGATCACTTCCGCCGGCGATAGTGCCCCAGGGGTTCTACCATCATCACCGAACGCCACTCTATCCAGCGCCTCGCACAGATTATCGAGGCTGTGGTGGGTGAGTGTTCCGAGCTGGCTCAGTCTCGTCTCAAACTCGCCCAGCGGAGTGTCGCTGACGGTGGCGGCGTCGTTGTCCCAGGCAACCCACGATTCAGTCATCCCACGCCGCTGCAGCTCTGCGACGAAGAATCTGTCGGCACCTTCCCTTTCTGCCCACTGGCCCACGACCAGGCCGGCTAAGGCCGCTGATGCCAACTGCCCCGGTGTGAGGTGTCGATACGTCGCCGGACCGGCAGCTCTGGTCGATTGGCGCAGAGTGTGCCGGCGCGATGATCCTGCTGCCTGCCGGATCAGTCGAAGAGCCCGGGCTAGGGAGCGGTCGATCTCTGATCTGGATGAGCGCGTGGGGGTCATGAGGGTGATCCGTTTCTCTTTATGTGCTCGCCGCGATCAAGGTCTCCCGCTTCCTGGGAAAGGGCGTGCAGTCTGCTGGTCAGTTCTTCAAGGGCCGGCTCGTGGAGTTCCCATTGCCGGTGGAGCGGGGTCGGCATGATCACTCCTCTCCACCTTCGGGGATTGGATCAACGGGGAGCGGCAGAGTGGGCATGTCCTGCCGACGGCAGTCCGCCATCACACCGTCGTCGCGCATTAGGTAGCGCATGTGGTAGTCCGCGTGAGACCGCAGGAAAGTCTCCAGGAATGTCGCAGGTTCCGAAATTCGCAACTGCTCGTAGCGGCGCCACAAACTATCCAGGCGGAGGACGACGTCGGCGTGGGCCCACCATGTTTTCGCCCAGCGGACCTCATTGATCCGGGCTTCGGTGACGCCGTAGAGCGGAGCAATGAGCTCATCGACGAACTGGTAGACGTCCAGGAACTGTGTCTCTGGAACTTGATCACTCATGCTGTGACTCCCAGCTGCGCACGGATTCTCTCAGGCCAAGGCCGGACCCAGAAGGGCTCCATCTCCGCGACCATGGGTCGGCGTTTTGATGCGAGCACGAGCGCCCTCCACTGCTGCAGGCTGGCAAGCTCGGAGACAGTGAGGATCTTCTTCTCCCGCCGCTGTGTGCTTACCGAGCGGGGGCCGTCGCCGGTACGGCTGGTCGACGACTCGAAGACCTCGACCTCGCCGATAAGAGATTCGAGCTTCTGCAGCATCTTGTCGTCGCGAACACCGCCGCCGTAGAGCAAGATCGAAGCCGCTGACCACATCGCTTCCATGCCTTCCTCCCCCCACACTCCTACGCCCTGCGTGTACGACTGCAGGATGGTCATCAGGATGATTCCGCGCGAGCCGTAGTGGCTGTAGAGTGACGGAAGTTCTGGCCACTTCACGACATTGGCGGCCTCATCGAGCGCCGCCACGAGCGGCACTGGGAGACGGCCACCACACTGCTCTCCGTATTGCTCTGCTGCAGTAGTTATC
>NZ_CP046978.1 GCF_030408455.1 Corynebacterium atrinae | reverse complement strand
CGGCTCTGAAATCTCCTGGCGGGTGGTGTGGCCGAAAGGAAGCGTTTTGTACTGGTACATATCCCACAGGGACTGATCGCTGGATCCGTCGGCATATTGCAGGGCGTAGAGGATAAACCCCACCTCGTCAGCTAATTCCCGGGGATCAATCCCGGGAGTGTGACGATGCTTCCAGCACGGCTGGCAGATATCCCAATGTTCCCCTGACGGTTCTTTCACTGCGGTGGCTCCGCGACAGATCCGGCAGACAGGAAGATCATGGCCGTTGGCGCTGTGCATGTGGGTCAATGACTCCAAATAATGGGTAACCGCCTGATCAAAGGCAGGGTTAATCGTCATGCAAATAGCTGGGCGCCGGCGTCCGCGGTGGCGATCATGGCTGAGGCGATATCCACTGCTTCCTCCGGGCCGTAAGCCACCTGCGCCCGGCCGGCAGCGACGTACTCGCGTCCCCAGCTGGTCTGGGTGGCCACCTGCGGAGTAAGGATCAGGCCCCGGGAGTGGCCCACCGCAGCTTTCGCCTGGTGACGGGTGCCGGACTTCTCCGTTGCCCCGACCACGATAGTCGCTCGTCCGTAGCCGGACATCACCGCATTACGCATGGGGAATGATGCACGTGACCCGGTTTGTTCGGGGAAGAACTGGGAGGCGACTAGGCCCGTGGACTCAATGTTCTGGCGTAGACCACGGTTGGCTGCCGGGTAGGTGTGGTCCAATCCGGTGCCCATCACCGCGACCGTGCGGCCCCCTGCGGCAAGAGCAGCGGTGTGCGCGGCAGCATCGATCCCGGCTGCAAGACCGGAGACCACCGTCAGGTCTTGTCGCACAAGCGCAGTAGCAATCTCCTCGGCAGCCTTCAGCTGGCCAGGAGAGGCATTGCGGGAGCCTACGACACTCACACCGTTATCGACAGGCAGAAGGGTGCCCAGGCTGAACAGTATGGCCGGGGCCTCGTGCACGCCCGCCAGGTGGTGAGGGTAAGTGGCGTCCAGGATGCTGGTGACCTGGTATCCCTTCTCCCGCCATCCCTGCAGATCGTAGGCAGCGTGTTCCAGGGCAGTATCCCGCTCAGGGTGGATGAGGGTGTTGCCGAAGACTTCCTCCAGGAGAGCCTCTAACCCTTGGGTGAGCAGAATGTCTACTCGGGCAGGCTGGGACAATGAGGACTTCGCGCGCACGGCAGCGATAACGCCGATGAGGGTATGATCATTGTCCGCTTGCGTGATCAGAGAGTCCGGGGCATACATGGTCTTCATGGTAGTCGGTACACGAGAATCAGCGGAGAAACATGCCATGTTCCTGGATGCCATGAATGATCTGCTCAGTAACCGAGCTGTGCAGATATACCCGCTGACCTAACTGGGGTGAGAGCGAATTCTTCGCCGCTGACGATGATCGATAGCAAAGGAGAGGGAGGAACCAGAAGTCCTGGTTCCTCCCTGGTTTGGTCGGGGTTATGCAGCCTCCGGCATCACCAGTTTCCGGTGGGCGAAGCGGATGAACTCTTCCAGAAGATCGATGCCTGACTGGTAGGCCTGCAGGGTCACCGCCAGATTGGTGGGATACACATCAGGGTGCATTTTCTGGAGGTCCTTCTTGGAGACCTTGCCGGCCGCCGGATTAGCGATCTGCAGTTCCTCCTGGAGGTGCCTGAGGACAGGGACCTCGTAATAGCGACGTCCGTACAGCTGCAGGTACGAGCCCGCCCACTCATCCGGAACGAGCAGCAGAGGATGCCCTCCTGCATACGGCAGCCTCACCGTCCGCTCCTTCCACTGATGGGCCACCGGATCCCAGACCTTCATGGTGTGAGGAACCAACAAGTGACCGTTAGCCTGAAACTGCGGGTACCGGCGGATCAGGTGCTGTTGCAAAGTTGGGGCAGTAAGAAGACCGGCGTGAAATAATCAGGGCCATGGGCATCTTCTCGGATCGTCATTTCCCTCGCGAGGTCATTCTGTGGGCGGTGCGGTGGTACTGCCGCTACGGGGTGAGCTACCGCGATCTGGAAGAGATGATGACCGAGCGTGGCGTACCGGTTGATCACAGCACCATCTACCGGTGGGTCCAGAAATATGCTCCTGAGCTGGATAAGCAGACTCGCTGGTACCGACAAGTCCCGGATTGGCAGGCCAGGTCCTGGCGGGTGGATGAGACCTATATCCGGGTCGGCGGCACGTGGTGCTACCTCTATCGGGCGATCACCGCCGGTGGACAGACCCTGGACTTTTACCTCTCCCCGAAGCGGAACGTGGCCGCAGCGAAGCGTTTCCTGGCGAAGACGCTGCGGGCGAATAAATCGGCAGGCTATCCGCGGGTGATCAGCACCGACAAGGCCCCCTCACTCGCCAGGGCAATCTCTGACTTGAAGGCGGAAGGCATCTGTCCATCGACGGTCGAGCATCGTCGGGTGAAATACCTCAACAATGTCATTGAAGGCGATCATGGCCGGCTGAAACGGATCCTGGGGCCGAAGGGGGCGTTCAAAAACCGAACGTCCGCCTACCGGACTCTGAAAGGGGTGGAGGCGATGCACTCATTGCGGAAAGGCCAGGGCACGATGTTTGCCTACGGGCAACCGAACCCGGATGCGGTGATCGTCAACCGGGTATTCGAGAATGCCTGAGAACGCCGGCTCTCAGCGACCATCAGAGGATGAAAGACGGAGTCTTCACGGCTCTTCTCCCGGAGTTTGCAACACCACCCGTTATCCGATCCCTCGGACTCCAGCTCCGGGAGAGCAGATTCTGATACCCCGATCATCTGGGAGGCGATCGAGCGATCCGTCTCCGGGCACACGACGTAGAAGGTCTCCCACTCGTCGCCGTAAACCCCGGAGAGGGAGACAATGACAACGTCATCTTCGTCGGAATTATCCAGATGTTCAGCCATCTGTTCGGATCCCGAGGATCCGCAACCAGCCAGGAGCAGAAGTCCGGGAACCGCTACCAGCGCGGTGAGTGCTTTACGCAGCATTGAGTGCTCTTTCAGTAAAGGGTTTTGTTGCACATGGGAATTTCAGCTTGCTACCTAAGGGTAGGGGTATTCCGCGCTATGAGGACTCGTGATCGACTATTTTCGCTAAAGCAGAGATCTGTGGACAGCAGGATGCGTCCGTCACACGAGACTGGGAGCCACACTGATAGTTCGGTTCTGACACAGTGTGGCAAAATCGGTCGTTTTCGGTCTGTAGGTGTCCCTGGCTTTACTCCCGGCTGTTGGGCCCCGGCTTGGCGGGGGTGTCGCCGCAAGCCGCCCTCTCCTTCTTCACCGGGCAAAAAGGGCCGAGTTATGACCTCAGCTCATCAACCAGGTCGAGGAATTCCTGGGCGTAGGTGAGCTGTGTGCGCAGCTTCTCATAACGGCTACGCGCCTCTTCCTGGATCCCGGTGATGGCAGCTTCTGCCTGGCCCAGGTCCTCCTGGGTCCGAGCGCTATCCTGCTGATCACCGGCCTCTTGGAGGGTGTCGGCGGCCTCGAGGAACTCCCGCATCTGATCCAGGGTGAACCCCAGCGGCTTCATCCGCCGCACCAGCAGAATCCGGCGCACATCCGCCTCACTGTAGAGCCGGAAACCCCCCGGGCTGCGCCCCGACGGAGTGACCAGGCCGACGGTGTCGTAGTGACGCAGGGTGGGAATCGACAACCCCGTCCGTTCGACGACCTCGCCGATCTTCAGGCCGGTATCCGCCACTGATTACTCCCTTTCCTTGTGATCTCTGCCATACGCTCGCTTGTCGGCGTTGACGGCCCGGTAAAAGGCCAGCTACGGTAGCCACCGTCACCAACCCTAAGGCTACTGGAGGGTTGGATTTATTTTCGGGCGCTATGCCCCTCTTTCACACTCCATTGAGATGGGATATCCATGACTGAAACTACCACGGTGGCCAAGCGCCCCGAACACGATCCGGAGGGCGCGGACGCCCCCACCGGGGTCGTCGCGTCCTTCCGCTACGCGTTTTCCTCCCCGACCCGCATCCGCAAGGAGGTCCTCGCCGGGCTGGCGGTCGCCCTGGCCCTGATTCCCGAGGCCATCGCCTTTTCCATCCTCGCCGGGGTGGATCCGGCCGTGGGCCTGTTCTCCTCGGTGGTCATGGCCATCGTGATCGCCTTCACCGGTGGCCGCCCGGCCATGATCACTGGTGCGACCGGGGCGATTGCCTTGGTCATCGCGCCGGTGGCCCGGGATTACGGGCTGGATTACTTCATTGCCACTGTGTTGTTGGGCGGTATCCTGCAGGTGGTGCTCGCAGCTTTCGGGGTGGCGAAGCTGCAGCGGTTTATCCCCCGGTCGGTGATGCTCGGCTTCGTCAATGCCCTGGGCATCATGATCTTCACCTCCCAGCTTGAGCACCTCATCGACGTGCCCTGGCTGGTCTACCCGCTCGTCGGCCTCGGCGTGTTGATCATGGTCTTCTGGCCGAAGGTCACCGGCGTCATCCCGGCCCCGCTGATCACCATCATCGTGCTCACCGGCCTGGTCATCGCCGCCTCCCTGACCATCCCGAATGTCTCGGATATGGGCCAGATGCCGGAGTCCCTGCCGTCGCTGTTCATCCCGGATGTGCCGTGGACCCTGGAGACCCTGCAGATCATCGCTCCTTATGCTCTGGCCCTGGCGATCGTGGGCCTGATGGAATCGTTGATGACCGCCAAACTCGTAGATGACATCACCGATGTCCACTCGGATAAGACCCGCGAGTCCTGGGGGCTGGGTGTGGCCAATATCGCCTCCGGTTTCTTCGGCGGCATGGGTGGTTGCGCGATGATCGGCCAGACCATGATCAACGTCCGCGAATCCGGGGCGCGCACCCGCCTGTCCACCCTGCTGGCCGGCGTGTTCCTGCTCATCCTCGTCCTCGTTCTGGGCGACATCGTCGGGATGATCCCGATGGCCGCCCTGGTCGCGATCATGGTCATGGTTGCCATCGGCACCGTCGACTGGCACTCGGTGCACCCCCGGACACTGAAGCTCATGCCGGTTTCCGAGACCATCGTCATGGTCGTGACCATCATCGCCACCCTGGCCACCCACAACCTGGCGATTGGCGTGGTGCTCGGTGTGCTGACCGCGATGGTCATGTTCGCCCGTCGTGTCGCTCACCTGGTGCGTATCGAGATGGTCCGCGAGCTCGACGTCGATAAGGACGGCCAGATCGACATCCGTACCTACCGGGTGCACGGCCAGCTGTTCTGGGCCTCCTCCAATGACCTGGTCTACCAGTTCGACTACAACGACACCGCCGACCACGTCATCATCGACATGATGATGGCCGAGGTCTGGGACGCCTCCACCGTGGCCACCCTGGACTCGATTACCCAGAAGTTCCAGGCCAAGGGCAAGACCGTCGAGATCATCGGCCTCGACGGGCCCAGTGAACGACGCCTCGAACAGCTCTCCGGTCGCCTCGGCACCGGTCACTGACCCACCGCCTCACCCCTCGCGCAGCGGCTAAGGGGTTGTGGCCCCACCGGCCGCAGCCCCTCTTCTTTGCGTGAAAGGGCCGGTGCCCCGTGTCTCCCGTTACTTTGGTGGTATCCCATTATGGGGATACCACCAAAGTAACGGGTTATCGCTGGGTATGTGGACTGCAGGTGGCGTTGAGGGTGTCGAGTTGGGTGAGGAACGCCTCGGAAGAGGCCACCTGCCGGCGCAGTTTATCCAGGCGCAGGCGCATCTGTTCCTGAAACGAGGCGAGGATCTCCCTGGCCTCCTCCGCTTGGCCGGCGGTGGTGGATGCGGGCAGTGTGTCGACGGCCTGAAGGAACTCCCGTATCTGATCGAGGGTGAAGCCCAGCGGTTTCATCCGGTCGATGAGCAGTAGGCGTTCGACATCCGCCAGGCTGTAGAGGCGAAACCCGCCCGGCGTGTGCCCGGACGGGGTGATGATCCCGAGGTCGTCGTAATGCCGCAGGGTACGGATCGATAGTCCCGTCTGCGCGGCGACTTCGCCGATCTTCCTGCCCGTCGTTTCCGCCACCACCACCCCTGTCGCCAGCACCTGCATACATTCTCCTGGACACCCCAGAATCTAACACTGCAGTAGGGTTAGATTCAACGGCGCTGCGCGACACCGCTCCCACCGTGTCCCGCTTTTTCCCACCCCCTTAGCCCCCGAGGGGCGGGTCGCCCCGTTTTGACCGTCCAGGGTGTCAATGGTGTGCGCAGCCTCGAGAAACTCCCACATCTGGTCAAGGGAAAAACCGAGGGGAGCCGGACCGGCAGGACTCGCCACGGGACCGGAACCCTGTCACTCACGGCTTCGCGTGGTGGCTTTTCTCACCCCAAATCGCGGCCGATGCGGAGAGCTCTGACTCGTTGCGCAAGATCGTGAACCTGGCCACGCTGGAGCACAGGGGAGCCTCCCCCTTCCCCTTGTTTCATATTCGTTCGTTTCTGCTACAAAAACCCGGCTTTCGCAAAATCCCCATATATGAAGGTGGGCTCGTCACGATTTTGTATCACAACACAGTGCCGTATTCTATGTGCTCATTCACTGACCTCCGCACGGGTTCTGATACGTTTTGTGAGTATGGGACATGATTTCGGTTACGCCCGGGTCTCCACCGGCGACCAAGACGCCCGACTCCAACACGACGCACTCACTGCGGCCGGCTGCTACCGGATCTTCACCGACACCGCCTCCGGCTCGTTGGAGTCGCGTCCCGAACTCGACAAGCTGCTCGATCAACTTCGCCCCGGTGACACGTTGGTGGTGTGGCGCCTCGACCGACTCGGCCGGTCCATTCGGCACCTCATTGATCAGCTCGCCGGCCTTCAGGAGCGCGGGGTGGAGTTTCGGTCCCTGCAGGAAAACATCGACACCTCCTCCTCCGGAGGGCGGTTGGTGTTCCATATCTTCGCCTCCCTGGCGGAGTTCGAACGTGACCTCATTCGGGAGCGGACCAACGCCGGACTTGAAGCCGCGCGGGCCCGCGGCCGGGTCGGGGGCCGGCCCCCGCTGCTGTCGGGAGACAAGCTGCGCACCGCGCGGCAACTCTACGAACAAAAAGACATGACCGTCGCCCAGATCGGCGAAGTCTTAGGGGTCAGCCGCACCACCGTCTACCGGGCACTACGCAAAGAAGCCGGGACACTACCTACCCGGCAGAAGAAGCCCGCGAAGGCCACATAACCGGACACTGCGACAGGGCGGCTCCGGGGATCTGCGCCAGCGACTTCTGACATTTGTGCCAATGTCTTCTGACACTGACAACTGTTGACAGGCGTGGATCCACCATGGTTCACAGGGTCCCAAACTCGTTTATGATACACTTGTGCCACATAGTCAATGGCCTTTTGCGACAGAGGTGATGGAAGTGGCCCGTCTCGGCACCCTCATGAAGGACGATCGGCGTACTCCTCAGGAAGATGTCCAGATTGTGCGGATGGGCGCCCGGACGACGACAGTCCACAGACGACGAGAGGGTGGCCGGCGCAGTGGCTGGGAGGTCGACGTCGAGAAAGTCCTTACAGATCGGGTCCTCGATGACGGGGGACAGCGGTGGGCTGACTATTCGGCGGCGCCGTGGTTCGCGACGTGGGTCAACGCTGCATCGGGAACGCCTCAGGGCCGACTCCGAATCACGCGGTCCTACACCCACATCACTAAGGCATCGCTGTACATCGGCAACAACGAATGGTCAGAGGAGCAGGACTTTCCCACACCTGAGGTGCTGCTCGATGGGGGAACCCTCGCCGGATGGATGGTCCCTGACCACCACAAGGACCAGGCCGCCGACCGTGCCCGCCAGATCGAGGAGGAAGCCCGGAAAAGGCAGGAGCTGAACAATGTGATCGAGGAGAAGTGGCGCCGAGAAGCCCGGGAGAAGCAGCGCGGGGTACAAGCTCGCGGGCAAAATGTCGCTTACCTTCGCGTTTCCAGCAAGGACCAGAACCTGGCCCGCCAGCGTGAAGCTATCGGCCAGGTCGATAGGGAGTTCATTGATGAGCTGTCAGCTCGTACGCGAGCACATCGTCCGGGCCTTGAAGACTGCATCGCCTATCTCCGCGACGGAGATGGCCTTCATGTTGCGTCGATTGACCGTCTGGCTCGGTCGTTGGTGGACCTCCGCAATGTGATCGACCAGATCACCGCGAAGGGCGCCACCGTCCATTTTCTCAAAGAGAATCTCACTTTCGCCCCGGATGGAGAAGACCCGCGTGCCACCCTCATGCTCGGGATTCTCGGCAGCTTTGCCGAGTTTGAGAGGGCGATCATCCGCGAGCGACAAGCCGAGGGCATCGCTCTGGCAAAGAAGGCCGGTCGCTACAAAGGTCGACCGAGGGCACTGACGGAAGATCAGATCAAGCAAGCACACGAACGCGTACAAGCCGGTGAAACCAGAACCTCCATCGCCAACGATCTTGGCGTGTCGCGTGCCACTCTCTACCGCGCACTCAGAAAGGACTAGAACCCATGAGCGAGCTACAGTTGTGGCAGGTCGTATTCTTGATGCTGCTCGCCCTAGTCATCTTCGGGCGTATTCGTGAGCGAGGACTTATTGGGGGCATCCTGGGCAGCATCGTGCCTGCCATTGGACTATTCCTGGTCACTGGCGTTCTGGGAGGCGTCCTCGCGCTACTAGGACATCTCGGGACTGAGATGGAGCAGCAGGACAACGACCCGGCGCACTCAGGAACGTTCCGCGACTCGCCCTCCGACGCCCTCGGTCACCAGTAGAAGAGACTATCCGGCCTCCTCCCCCTCTGCCCGAGGCGGTCGTCGGCGCAGCCTCCGCCATACCGTGAGCCAGCTCTCTGCAGTCTCTGCCGGCCGCAGGAGTAGGCCTACAGCCAGCGGCCCCACTAGCACCGTCCCTATCTCTACCCAATCAATCATGGGCTGATAGAAACACACGGCTGTGCGCGCCGATCTCCAACCAGTAGTCAGCGCCAAGTGCCGTCCGGCTCGATTTCTTTTGAACTCCACCCTGGGCTCACCTACGCACTCCGAAACGCGAAGAGCCGGTTATCGTCGCTGTGCTTGTGGGCAGCCAGGATTGCCAGGGAGAATAGTGCTACACATCGGTTTCGAATCAGCGTCCTACGTTCGAGAGAATCAGCCTTCTATCGAAGTCTCTTCAACCATCTCTACCGAGGTATCAGCCTCTCTTCTCCGACGTTTCTCCATAATCTCCTCGGCTTTCAGTAGAAGAGCCTTGTCCCTACGATCCTGGAGATGCTCGCTGGCCTGCTTTACCCGGCCCACCGCCTCGGAACCAGCAGAACCGAGAAGAGAAGCGGCATCATCCACGACCCCCTTGGCCGAATGGCGCCATGGTGTGTAATCAAGAAGTCCGATATCGGATGTCTCCAGATCGACATATCGGGCGAACTCTCCGATAGTCTGATTGATGTCGTTCACCCGTCGAATAACCCGCTTAGCATCAAACGGGCTCGAGAACCGGCTAAAATTCGACATCTCGGCAGCAGCAGTGGTTAACGAGGCAATCGCACGCAGGCTGTTTGCAATAAGCTGTCCTCGCTCTGTCCTGGCGATTCGAATCCCCTGACGATGGGCTTCAAGTTGATCAGGGATGTGGTCTGCGACATGCGCGAACTCCAGTAAATACGTTCTCTCATCAAGTTCCAGCGTTCGTGCCAAAACTCCCAGCCAGAACGATACATCTTCCTGCGCGTGCGACAGGGCCCCCGCAATCTTGCCGACATTTTTCGTGTGTTGCTCGAAGTCCTCCGCAATGGTATTCAGCTGGGAAAGAGCCTCAGCTTGCATGGATTTCAATTCCAAAGAAATAGTCTGCACTTTGGACCAGTTCACCGTAGAAACCGTGCCTGTCTCTCCATAGACGGCTTCAGCCTCATAAATGGTCAGAGTGACTCCCCCCAGTCGTCCCAGAGTTTCCACTTTTTTCTGCTTGAGTAACTGATCCAGTTTCTCGTTGATTTTCTCCAGGTATTCCTGGATGTCCTCCAGCGCCGCTTCCACAGCAGCCTGGCTTGCCATTGCAGCAAGTGCCGCCGGTGCAGCGGGAGTCAACAAACCAGCAGCCTCAAAGTGGAGATGCTTGACGATCTGCCCACCATTGCCAAGTTCAGTAAAATCTTTGCGGCGTACCACTCCGGCGGCGACGTCTTTGATGCCCCTGTCCTGGAGAAATCTCGCCGACTCAGAATCAAGTTTTAACCATCTTCCGCTCTGCCCCTGCAGCTCCGCTACTCCCCCAAGAGCATTTCCCAAACGAGACATTGTCTTCGACGAGAGCGGATTACCTGTCAGCTGAAACTCATCGTCGAACGCGGACAGAAGATCGGGGGATCCCATCAGGAGAATCCCGTCTTCACCTTCATAAACCGACATGCTCGCGGTGCTGTCCCTCATGCAGATCATGTTACCCGCGCACGCTGATCCTTCAGCTGCCGAGGGGCAGAGGGAGCGTTAGTTTGAATCGGTCTGATGCTGTCGGAGACTAAGGGTAGAAGTAATCCACCCCCGGTTTACTGAGGGGAGGAAACGGTCAAATAAGTCCTCATATGCTCATCAGAGTCGACGACCACAAACCACACCTCGCCCTTTCCGGCAGGAGAGGTAAATACTCCAGCGGTCACGCGTTGTTCCGGTCTCTCCTGATCTCATGCCCGTCAACGGGGCCAGATCCGACAGACGACATCTGCCAACGTCTCTCCACGGGCAGTGATCGTCTCCTCATCCCAATGTTCGGCGGCGGCGATGGGAAGGTTCAGTTGCAGGGCGGACTGGGTGGCCAGTTCGGGACGCTTCTGTTCCCATCCGAGGTTGGAAACTCCCTGGTTGAATGCGGAGGTGACAAGGGTGAGGTTGCCGATACGGTCCACCGCTGCCGTACGTTCGGTGGCAGCCAGCTCACGCTGGGCAGGATCCTCGCTTACCACAGTCGGTAGGGGCCAGTGCTGTTCCCAACGCTTCGGCATGAGGTGTTCGATCTGCAGCTGGGCGTAGTCGAAGACCGCCGGTTCGGTCTTGGGGTTGTTGACCCGCATCTGCGCATCAATGGCACCGAGTATGAGGCGGATGCGTTCCTGGGTGAACCGGCCGTAGAAACGATCCCGGGTGAAGGCAGATGTGATCTCCTCATCCGAAGGCCAGGCCAGCGAGTTCGGGCCCGCAGCCAGTGCCGCGACGATGGCATCAGCGATATTGGCTTCCGGGCTACGCGCGGCAGCCTGAGCGCTCTTGAGCACTCCGAGGAAAGCTGCGTTATAACCGCGGGTGTTGGCCCCCAGAATCATCCGGCGCAGCACCCAGGACTCCACAGCGCCGGCAGCCCGCTCGTGGTCTGCCACAGAGAGCTTGTCTGCGGGCAGGGTCCGCAACCACGCCAGCAACGGCACCGCTGTCTGCAGTTTGAGGGTCACCAGATTTCGATAGGACTGGGCCAAACGTAGCGAACCCGGGTCAAGGGCACCGTAGATGGCCTTGTAGGCCTGCCGGTACTCGGACAACTCGATCAGGATGTCCTTGGTCCTATGGTCGCCCCCGGCCAGGAACTGGCGGACCTCCCCGTAGAGACGCCCGACATTCGCCTCCGTGCCGGACACTGCGGTCAGCCACACAGACAACAGCACATCTCGTCGGGCGCGGGCGGCGTGGCCGACACCGATCTGCTTTTTCCACCACGGCTCATCAAATTCGGCCCAGTAGGCGTCGTAGAGCTCTTCAAGCTCCTGCTCATCGGCTAATTCCCCTCGCAGGAACAGCAGATTTTTGACTAGATCCGAGGCAGACAACGGGGTTTGGCGGCCATTGAGGACCTCAAAGATGACCTGAGCATCATCGTTGTCGTCCAGGTCGATGACCACCAGTTTGAACAAATCGAGCAGAGCGTCAACGAAGTCATCGGTGCGGTCCCGCCCCTGGTCATCCACCAGGGTGTTGCGCACAGAGTCAGCGAAAAACCGGCGGGCCTGCAGATACAGATGATCCCCGGGACCATAGGCCGGCACCTCATCGGCCATGGCTACCGGCCAGACCTCACGGTCCTTGCGCCGCGGCCACAGCTTGTAGCGCTCATGAGGATGATCAATGACATCCTCGGGATTTTCCAGCAGACGCTTGACCTGCCGCACCCTCCCCGACCCGGTCTCCTGCAGCACGTCGAGCACGCCGCGCACCAGCAGTTGCAGGGTTGTCAGCCGCTGCTGGCCATCAATAACCGCAGACAAGGTGAGCCCACCAGTAGGAGAGGGAAGCTGATCGCACACCACAGCACCCAGAAAGTGCGGAGCAACACTCTTCTCCGCCCTGGCCTGGGAGGAACCGGTTGCTTCTGCCTCCACCCGGGCGGCACCCAAGCGGCCGGCCACCGAATCAAGGTCTTCAAAGAGCAGCTCCCACTGCCCTTCCCGGGTCCACTCATAATCACGCTGGAACGTAGGAATCACGTACCGACCCTCCACCGTCATGATCTTCTTCAGTGCTTTTGTGTCAGCCTCCACGGCTTCCCTCACTCAACGTCGGTTTCTGCTGGCTATAGCATTTATCCCCAACCTACCGAACCCTCCCCGGGCACCCCGATTTGCACGCCAATCAAAATCAACACATCACGTCAGATTTGCGTGAATGCCATTTTTGCCTTGACTTGCTCCAGGGATTGGTTTAGGATCATTCTCAGAGCACAGCAAAAATGTCATTCACATCAAAGGAACCCGTTATGACCCCCCGCCGCTTCATCCTCATCGACATCGAGAACTTCAACGGAGGCCCCGTCTCCACCCCGTCCCAGGCGAAGTGGTGCCGCCGAATGCTGGACAACTGGCTCACCATTAACCGTGGCGACCAGGTGGTCATCGCCGCTGACGTGCACACCGTGACCAACATCCACCTCGCCTGGCCTCAGGCCCGGATTCTGGCGGGGCGTTGCGAGGACGGCGCCGACCTCCGCCTCCTTACGGTGATGGATGAAAACCTCGCGGAGAAATACACCGAACTGGTTCTCGTCTCCGGGGACTGGATCTTCGCCCAGAAGGTCTCCGAACTCGCCGGCCAGGGACTGCCCACCCACGTCTACTCCCACGCCGCCGCCCTGTCCAAGCGCCTGCAGTTCGCCGCCACGACCATCACCACCACCATCACCACCGAGACCATGACCATCCGAAAGGCTGCGTAAACCATGACCACCCACCCCCAGGGCCAGCTGGCCCTCAAGGACATCGCCGATCTCGCCGAAGTCAGCCGTCCGGCAGTCAGCAACTGGAAGGCCCGATACCCCACCTTCCCCACACCGGTCGAGGACTCCCCCGCCCGACGCCCACTGTTCGAGTTCAGCGAGGTACTCACCTGGCTGGAATCCGAGGATCTCCTCCCCGACACCTGGCAGACCAACGCCATGAGATTGATCATCACCTCCGCCATCAACCCCCTGACCATCGCCACCAGCAACACCGCCGCCGCAGCACTGCTCTCCCTGGCCATGCTGGCCGCCCACAAACACAGCGACGGTACCCTCCAGGAAGAATGGGCGACCATCACCAACGCAGGTGATGTGCTCACCGCCCTCACTCAGATCCTGTCCCGGCTCGATCACGACCTGCTGTCCAGCGACGATATTGCCCGCCTTGTCGACAACATCCGCTCAGCACCCCCATCGACGCTGCACACCCTGGTCAGCGGACTGGCCCAGGTCAATAAAGACAACTACGGTACCGCTGCCCGCATCATCATCGACACCTTCTTCGGCAGCGGAGGACGCAGCACCTACAGTCAGTACGCCACCACCACTTCTGCCGCTTCCTCGCTGATCGCCAACGCCGCCGGCACCACCGTTATCCCCGGGGCAACCATCTTCGACCCCACCTGCGGCATCGCCGGCACCCTGCTGGCCCTTCACAACCTGTCCACCGATCTCTCCCTGGTCGGCAACGACATCGACCGGATGGCCGTGACCATCGCCTCCCTCCAGACCTACCTCGCAGACATACCAGCCACCTTCACCCACGCAAACATCCTCACCAACGACCCCCACCCGCAACTGCAGGCACACACCATCATCTCCGAACCCCCCTTCGGCATGAGACTGGAAGACACGACGCTGACAACCGTCACCGCCTCCCTCCAGACATCCCTGGGCATCACCGTCCCTGGCCCACTGGCTGCCGACGCCGCCTTCTTGACCTACCCGCTCCACCACCTCGCACCTGAGGGCCGGGCCTACGTCCTGACCAACCTCTCCACCTGCTCCCAGGGCAGGCTCGCCCAGTTCCGACAAAACCTCATCGCCCGCGGCGCAGTGGAAGCAATCATCCAACTCCCCCGCAAACTGCTCACCTACACCTCCCTGGCCACCGCCCTGTGGGTCCTACGCGCCCCGGACGCCACCCGGGCCACTGAACCTGTACTGCTCGCCGACGCCAGCAACGCCAAAGATCCAGCAGACCACATTGCAGAATGGCTCCACGCCATGCGGGAAGGCCGGGACACCACCATCCCCACCGGATCCACCACCCTGGCAGAGATGATCACCCAGGACAGCACCCTCCTACCGTCCCTGCTGCTTAACCGCGCCCCCGACAAGGGCGAAGTCCTCGCAGACTACAAGCAGGCTTGGAACCAGCTCACAGACACCGTCCACACGGTCAGCGACACCCTGTCCGCGCAGGCCGGCTCTGCGGAAGTACTCCCCGCGTCCTCCAGTGTTTTGCCGCTGACCGAGCTTGGCTCGGTGACCCGTATCCGCGCCCGCTACCGGAAAACCGACGAGGAACCCGCCGACGGAGCCATCGCAGCACAGCTGATCCCCTTCCGGGACCGGGGTGAGCCGGCAGAAGAGGTGTTCATCGGAGCCGACACTCCCACCGTGCAGCCCGGTGATCTTCTCATCCCGAATCAGGCCGGGGTTCCCGCGCGAGTGTTCACCACGAACGAAGGGACATGGGTGGCCCCGACAGGGATGTTTGTACTCCGGGTGACAAGCGACCAATTCGAACCTGAGTATCTGGCTGCCTGCGTCAACGCCCCTTTCAACGAGGTGGACGATGGTGGCATGATTCCCCGCCGGAAACTGTCCCAGATCCAGATCCCCCTTCTCAGCCTGCCCGAACAGCAGAAAGTCCTGGCCACCACCAGCCAACTCCAGCAGCTCGCCGAACAGGCCCAGAAGCTCCACCGACAGGCGGAGGCGGCTTCCGCCGCGGCGATGAACGTCATCCGCTACGACACCGACACCCCATAGGCCCGGTCTGCACCTGAAGCACCCGCCTGATGCACAGGTGTTCGACCCCACCATGGAGGCACCGACAGTCATGTCTGCTGCTACCCCTAAGCTGAATCAACCATCTCAATAAAGGAAACAACTGTGCCCCCGAAAAACACGGTCGAAGCAACCCCCTCGACCATGAAGGAACTCAAAGACACCCTCTGGAAGGCCGCCGATAAACTCCGCGGTTCCATGGACGCCTCCCAGTACAAGGACGTCATCCTTGGACTGGTGCTGTTGCAAAGTTGGGGCAGTAAGAAGACCGGCGTGAAATAATCAGGGCCATGGGCATCTTCTCGGATCGTCATTTCCCTCGCGAGATCATTCTGTGGGCGGTGCGGTGGTACTGCCGCTACGGCGTGAGCTACCGCGATCTGGAAGAGATGATGACCGAGCGTGGTGCGCCGGTTGATCACACCACCATCTACCGTTGGGTCCAGAAATATGCTCCTGAACTGGACAAACAAACGCGGTGGTATCGGCAAGTTCCTGACTGGCAAGCCCGGTCCTGGCGGGTGGATGAAACCTATATCCGGGTCGGCGGCACGTGGTGCTACCTCTATCGGGCGATCACCGCCGGTGGACAGACCCTGGACTTTTACCTCTCCCCGAAGCGGAACGTGGCCGCAGCGAAGCGTTTCCTGGCGAAGACGCTGCGGGCGAATAAATCGGCAGGCTATCCGCGGGTGATCAGCACCGACAAGGCCCCCTCACTCGCCAGGGCAATCTCTGACTTGAAGGCGGAAGGCATCTGTCCATCGACGGTCGAGCATCGTCGGGTGAAATACCTCAACAATGTCATTGAAGGCGATCATGGCCGGCTGAAACGGATCCTGGGGCCGAAGGGGGCGTTCAAAAACCGAACGTCCGCCTACCGGACTCTGAAAGGGGTGGAGGCGATGCACTCATTGCGGAAAGGCCAGGGCACGATGTTTGCCTACGGGCAACCGAACCCGGATGCGGTGATCGTCAACCGGGTATTCGAGAATGCCTGAGAACGCCGGCTCTCAGCGACCATCAGAGGATGAAAGACGGAGTCTTCACGGCTCTTCTCCCGGAGTTTGCAACACCACCCCCGGTGGTACCGTCAAACCTCCCCTTGGTTCTCCGATTCCTGGCGGGTTGATGAGACCTACATACGGGTCGGTGGGAGATGGTGCTACCTCTACCGGGCAGTCACCGCAGACGGTCGAACCTTGGATTTCTACATGTCCACTAAGCGCAACACGACAGCAGCGACACGGTTCCTGGCTAAAGCACTGCGTTGTGCTGGTCACCGCAGCCGAAACGGTGAGTGCCCCGGTGGGCCTAGGGTGATCTGCACCGACAAAGCACCCACCTACGCAGCGGCGATCGCAGCGCTGATCGACGAGCATAAGCTGTCGACGACAGTGGAGCATCGGCAGGTGAAGTACCTCAACAACGTGATCGAGGGGGATCACGGCCGGCTCAAACGGATCCTGGGGCCCAAGGGTGGCGGGTTCAAGACCCCGGTGTCTGCCTACCGGACGCTACAAGGAATGGAGGCGATGCACGCGCTGCGCAAAGGCCAGGGCAGGATGTTCGCCTTCGGGTGTGCGAACCCGGATGTGGTGATCGTGGCGAAAGCCTTCGCAGACGCCTGAGAGACCAGGGCTACGGGGGGGGTGTCCCTATGTTTTTGTCAAGGGGCAGGCGGTGTACTCGCCACAGAGTTTCGGGGGTAGCCACCAGCTCCTGTTGATGGGCGTGGTTGATTAGCTGGTCAGCATGTTCATTGTTGACCAGCTGATCGTCTCCTGACCGACTATGCGGCGGTTCGGGCAGGAACCTCCCGGAAGAATTCACCACGGGTCAACATCGCATAGATGACGTTGCACCGGCGGCGTGCCAGGCACATGACTGCGGCATTATGACGGTTGCCCTCGGCTCGTTTCTTCTCGTAGTAGGCCTTGGATGGTTCGTGAAATCTGATGGAGGCGAACGCGGAATAGAACAACGCATTCTTCAGTCTCTTGTTGCCCGATCTGGCTGGAAACTCACCACGGATCGACGTGCCTGATCTTCGTGTCACCGGGGCAATCCCCGCGTACGCGGCCAGGTGGCCGGCGGACCGGAAGTCGGAACAATCCCCAACTGCCAGGAGGATGTTGGCTGCGGTCTTGATGCCAACTCCCGGCATGGACATCAAGACCTCGGAAAGAGGGAAATCAGCCAACAGTTCTTCTACCTGCTCAGCAATGGTTTTTCGCTGTTCCAGCAGGGCCTTGATGTTGGCAGCCAATTGCGGAATCACGATCTCAGCAGCCGCGGTGCCAGGCACGGTGACGGTCTGGGCTTTCAGCCCTGCAAAGATCGCGTCCACGAGCTTTGTGGGGTCTTTCTTGGCGCGTTTGGCCATCCAGTTGTGTACCCGCTGGTAGCCGGCCTTTTTCAGCTTCGTGGGCCCACCGTAATGGATCAGCATCTCCAGTACCAATGGTCGGGTGATGACATCGCCTGGAAGGGCACGTTCGAAACTGGGGTAGATCTGGGTCAGTACGCTGCGCAGCCGGTTGATAGTGCGGGTGGCGTCCTTGGCGATGTCGTCATCGAACCCGGACAACATCTTCAGGGCTGAGAGGACCTCGTTGTCCCGGTCCACGGCCCGCAGGGTGTGCGGCATGGTGCGGGCGGTGTCAGCGATGATGAACGCGTCCCTGCGGTCGGTCTTGGATCGGCCCGGATAGAGATCAGCGGCTTTGCGCATCGCCAGGCCGGGGAGGTAGCCGACCAAGCAGCCCGCGTCGCGGGCCACGGCGATCGGGAGTGCGCCGATGGTGTTGGGTTGATCGACGACCACCAGAACCGTGCCGTGCTGCTGCAGGTCAGTGAAGACTTTCCGGAGCTCAGTTTCGTCCTGGGGTAGGGGTTTGTCGTAGATGATTTCACCTGTTTCCAGCATGGCGCAGGCGTGGTGGGCGGTTTTGCCGACGTCGAGTCCGATGGTGACGTCGATGGTGGTGCCGGTGGTCATGTCCGGCCTCCTCGTGTGTCGGAGAAACAGTGACAGATACTGCTTTCGCCGCTGGTGTCTCGACATCCGATGCTGGCACCCACGTTACAAAGAGAACTTGCCCTACAGGCGGGCTGTCCGTGTCCCTATTAGCAGTCAACGGGTGTCCTGGAGTCCCGGTGGCAACACCCCCCGGATCATGAAAACTACAGGGGCAATAAGCCATACCGGGCCCAGCGACTATCCCCATTATTGGGGACAGCCTCAAGGTAACGGGGGTGGACCGCCTTCTCGATCGGCGACCGGGCACCGCCAGCTCAACTTTGCAACAGCACCGATGAGACGGGATCTGTCATGGGAGTGAGGCTTACTCGTCCCACGGGTCGAACGACTCTTTATCCTTGTGCCCACACGCGCTGCATGCGTCAAACGTCAGGTATCCTTCGATGCCATTGCGTTGATCCACGTACCCTGTCTGCCCGAAGCGATATGAAGCGCATTTGGGGCAGCGTTCTGGGGCGCGTCGAGACAACTTGATCATCGCCATTGAGAACGCGTCAAAGACATTGCTCGTGGCGTCCAGAATTATCTCCGCATCCCATACCGTTGCACTACTGTCGTGTTGGAGCTCGACTGCCATGTCCCAAGTTTTGTACGCTACTTCCCGCAGGTAGCGTCGCTTACGCCCTGTGGCGAGGCTCTTTGAGTAGAGGTCCGCCCACTGCCTAAAGTCAGCGGCCTTCGGACGCTCGTTGTTGGTCTCGACGATCCATGTCTCATCTTGATGCTCTCGCCCAAACGCAATGAGTGCATCTCGACACTTGATGCCAATGCTCTGGAAGTCCTCAGCCTCGCGTGCGGTGTTGAGAGCGGCGACTGCATCTTCGTACCGGCGCCATGCGGCGCCAACCCGATCACGCCGATCATCGTCTGTCTCTACCCGGTCTCTGTCCATCATGCGCATCATGATGCCGATATGGAACGAGAAGGTCTCATCGTAGCTAGGGAAGCGTCCTTGCATGTAGAGGTTAGTCGGGTTTGTGATGACCCACCATCTCTCATCCTGGTTCGTGTGAACGTCGAACACTTCGTAGTCCGATCCCATCACGCGGTACGTGTTCACACGTTGGACGATCGTCACCTCGGTCAGTTCCTCGGCGTCCGCAACTGCCTTGTTCAACTGCCCTTCGACGTAGTCGGCGATACTACGCCACTCGTGTTCCGCGAGGTCTGTACTCATTGCCCCATGGTACGTATAGCATCCGTGTCATCTAGGCCGCGGTCTAGGCGCCCCACGGGCCTCAGTTCATGCATCAGACCCGTTGGCAACCTGGCTTGATCCCTCTGCGGCACAGTGGATAGCCACCAATTCCAGACTCCCCGAATTACGGACCAGCAGACCGTAGCTAAAGGTATGCCCTATTGCGCTACCGGAGAGGCGGGGTTATTTCCCTTAACGCTCAATCCGGCAAGTACTGAGCTACCCTCATCGGAATGAGACCCGATCGGTACCACCTCATTCCGGACCTCCTGTTGATCCTGGCGGGCCTGGTGGGATGGTTCCTCTTTGCCTACTTCTCGGCAGAGGACCTTTTTCCGCAGATGGAACAACTCCTGCCCGCCTGGCTGGAAAGCGTTCTCGTCCTGTTCATGATGGGCGGAGTTTTCATTGGGGTGGTGGCCCTGATCTTCTCGGCACTGTTTGACGCCGGAAAATGGTGGGTTCAGGTCCTGCTGATCGCTGTGGGAGTCGGCCTCTTCGGGGCGGCATGGTGGTGGTTCTGGGTGGATCGGGGAAAGCCGATCATCTTCCACCCCGGATACCTTCTGGTGATCCTGGCGGCGGGGGCCGTGTTCTCCGGGGTGGTGTCATTGGCATGGGGATTGTTTCTTCGTTCACCGGTGACTCGTCCTGGTCCCGGGCAGCGCTTCCGGTTCTTCGGGACGTGGTTGCGTCGATTCTGGCCCTTGTTGGCGATCTTTGCCCTGGTGATGGCAATCGGGGTGGGGGTATCCAACTGGTGGGAGTCGCGCTCGGATCCGCTGCTGCGCAGTATCAGCGGGCGAGATTCGGCGGCTACTGATCTTTCTTCCCTCTACGAAGGACAGTGGGACACCTGGGAGATAGCGTGCCGCAATGAGTATCCGCAGCTTTCCGCGGAGGAGATGGGGATCCTGCTCGTCGGCCCCGGTGGTCTGCATACGCTCCACCTCTACCCCCGGGAGCACTTGGATGGCTGCGTCCAGGATGTCGATCGCGGTCCCCATCCCATAGACCAGCCCCTGCTCACTGAGGGCACGGAACCGGCGGTCATCGTGAACGAGCTGTCCGCCCACCTCTAATTCTCAGTCTGCCTGTCACGCTCGGCCTGCAAAGTGCCCCATCACAATCGTTCGTCTTAGGGTATACCCTATTACACCAGCTTGAGTAGTGGGAAGAGAGAGCTAAGTACTGGGAGAGGGGCAGGTCTGCCATGATCTTCCCTATGACCGATGAAGTATGGCGCCCACTGAGCGTGAACGACAGTGACAGTGCTGCGAAATACGATGCTCTGCATGAAGGCGTTCCCAAATGGATGAAGAAGAGATTCTGGGATTGGGTAGAATCCTCCCTCTACGAGAGAGTAGATAACGGGGAAGGCGAGCTGGAAGAAGTCCGCAGGTCGTACTGTCTCGAGCTCTTAGATGATTTGGAGATGACTCTCCAAATCGCACTACCTGACGTTCCTTCATGGGATGATGACCACGATCGGATCAGCCTGATGAGCTGCCTACAGTCTTCCCATAAAGCTCTAGATATCGCCGATTACCTCCTGTCTCATGGGGGAAATGCCGATCCAGAAGTGCTCAATACACTACTTGAACAGGGCAAATCAGCGTGGGAGGTAGGCGAGCGACTCGGCCGGCCAGGACTGGCCAGGAGAGTGGCGGAGGGGGTCCAGACATCTGCCGACCACGTGATGCAGGCTTCCGGCAGCGCCGGAATGAAGCTTACGCGAGCGTGGGAAGCACTTTACGGCTTGCACCCTGACCCATCGAAGGCTTACTCCCTGGCAATCAAAGCCGTAGAAGACGCTGCCATCCCCATTGTGAGCCCGAAAAACACTCGGGCCACGTTAGGAAGAGTGATAGCCGACATCCGTGCTCAAAAGGATTGGAATCTTCCCATGGCGCGCGAAAACGAAGCAGCACCGTCTGGAGAGGTTTTGGTCGGCATGATGGAGGTGTTGTGGGGGTGTCAACACGATCGCCACGGCGGAAATGATGCGTTCCCACCACTAACCCATGAGGAAGCTGTCGTAGCCGTCTCTCTGGCGGTGACACTGACCCACTGGTTCACTACTCCTGACCTAGTGCAGCGAGCAAGAGACCGCCTACCTCAGCAATAGATGCTGACCCAGACCACAGTGACTAAGCCCTCCGCAGCAGTCGCGTCGGAGGGTCTGGGTTCTTACCCCTCCCCCAAGAGCTCTCGTACAGCTTCATCGAGCTTGGCCTGGAGGCCGGCGGTCTCGAGTTCTGTCCTGATGAGCTTCCGGACAGTTTGGAACCCGAATGTGGAGACATCGACCTGGGAAGCGATCTCCTCCGCCTGCTCCGCCAGCGTCACGAGAGACACGTGCAGGTCATTGTGGGGATCATATTTCGGGATCGGCAACCGCCACACGTTTTTGTCAAAGTGGCGGGCACCGAACAGACCCCGCGACTGATAGACAGAGATCAGCTCGGTAGTAGCGGGGGCGTTCAGTATTGCAGTCAGGTAGCGGGCTTCACCAAGTCCACCGGCTGGCATCCAGTACAAGGCATGCTCCACTATGATACGAGGATCCTCCAACCGCGCCGCAGCAACGGTAACGCCTGACGCAGAGTAGACGACGCGATGTTTGGTTGCACCCAACTGCCGAATCATCTTCTGCTGGTAGTTCAAATTCTCCAGCAGAGATAGCTTGCTCTGCTTAGTCCTATTTTCCTCCCAAAGCTCCGCGGCTTCATTCCACCACGCCCGGAGCCGGTCGTTACCCGCATCTATCTCGCTTTCCGTCATCAGCTTGTCCCCTGCAACGGGGAGTACCGCCCTCCAGGGGTCCAGGAGTCGGAAAGGGGCTGTCGTCGAGCCAAGATGCACATCAAATATGAACTTGCTCGGAAGGACCCCCGTCAGATCCGGGAGCTCCTTCCAGGGAGCCTTGTCAAGTTTCCCCCGCTGGGACACCACTGGTACTGTCCCACTCCTCTTGCCGAGCTTGCTTGCCGAGGCATCTCCTTCAACAACGAAGAACATCATCCGTGGAGTGAGGTTCGCACCTTGAGAGACGGTGTCGTTATATACAGAACGCACTCCTGATTCAGAGCTGATGACGATGTTCTTATCCTCACTAACAGTGAGGTTGGCCCAGGTTTTCTCCCAGCCGTCCTTGTCACGAAGTCCTTCCATGACCTTCTTGACCTTTGGGAACCCACTAGGCGGCATCTTTTGATACGCCCGGGGATCGAAGATGTGTTTTCTTCCAAAGATGACGGCTGACGGGACGGGGAAGATAGCTGGGCGGATCTTCTCCAGATCCCAGAGCTCGGTCACTTCTCCACGCAAGTAGCGTCCCCATTCTCCAGTGCGGAAGCCATCGTAAGCTTTCCGGCTGAGGACTGCGAGGGGCGTGACAAAGTTGAAGGAACCCCCCTTAACCAGGTATTTCTCAACAGAACGGACAATGAACAAGGCGACGAGGTCCTGGTGGGTTGCCACCTCCCGGCCCTCCCAGATGCCGTGTTTCTCGGCGAACGCTTTGTACTTACCCTGCATGTCAGGGGTCATGAATCGGTAAGCCACCCACGGCGGATTACCGATGAGCACATCCACACGCCGCCCCTCCATGGACAGCCACAGTGGACGGACCTGGTTGCGGACATAGAAACCCCAGATAGAGTCTCGACCTTCGGCATTGAGATCACACAGGAGGTTGAAGGTCTCCTCGAGGGTGACATAGTCAGGGTTGTTCTTGCCGATACCGAACTTGCGGAGAATCGGTCCTGCTTGGGGTCGGGCCTGAGTACTATCTGTGTGCTCCTTGGCCCGGTCAGTCATCGCGGTGACAAGCTGGTCGAAGGTGTCGGTATCTTCCATCGAATCGAGAGGGAAGGCAAGGGTACGTCCGATGGAGAAGAGAGCATCTTCTTCTTCGACAGCTAGGTCGGCACCATCAGTGTTGATCCTGACGACGTTCTCGTCATGGTCTCCTGGCTGGAACCACTGCATGGAATCACCCAGATGAACGGGCACCCAGATATCGCCGCGGTCCTGGAGGAGCTCCCCGAGCGCAAGTAGGTAGGTGACGCGTGCCAGCATGACTGACACGGGATGGATATCGAGGCCAAAGACGTGGTTCTGGATGTGCTCGACGGTCTGAGCAGACGACCAGCCCGCTTCCTCTGCGGCGCGCGCGATCCGTCGAATAGCCTGGAAAACGAAGGTACCTGAGCCGCACGCGGGGTCGAGTGCGGATTGAGTCAGCGGGTCAGTCAGAGCCTTGTCGACGATGCCTTCGGCGAGCCAGTCGGGGGTGTAGTACTCGCCCATGCTCTTGCGGGATTCCGGGTTGATGATGGACTCGTAGAGGATCTTGAGGACGTCATGGTCGATAGAAGCCCAGTCGAAGACGGCGATGCGATGGACGATGCGAGTGAGGAAACGTCGGCCCTCATCGCCGGCCAGGAGCACCCAGTCGAAGAATCCCGGCTCAATAACGTTGTAGATGCCTGCTTGTCGGAATTCCTCTCCACTTAGGAGTTGCTCGGGGTGAGTGATGAGGTCTTCCAGCGAGAGCCCCATGACTGCGTGTCCGATGGCTGAGGCTTCGATGACCAGGAGGGTGTGGTCGATGAAGAGCCTGGTCTGGTTGTCGAAGTTTGTTCCCAGGGCACTGCGTAGGAGTCGTGCCCAGAGTTGGCGCTTGAGCCCGACCATGGGTTCATCCGCAACCTGGTTGTATAGGGACTCCAGATAGGCAACATCCTGCCGGTACGCAGGTGAGTCCGCGCCGAGCATAGTTTCGATGGTGGTCTGGGTGGGGCGGACGTTGTGGCGAGTGGCTAGGACAGCTTGCAGCCATTCGACCAGGTCGTCTCCCTTGTCTGCTGTTGTGAGCTCGAACGTAGAGCGTCGTGCGAAGGTTGCGGCGGCAGGGTCGACCTCGTAAAGCCACCAGGAACGGCCGTCGGTCAAAATACCGTTGTAGCGTGAGCCGTCTTGGGACATGCGAGTTCGGACGTAGCCGTGGAGCTGAGAGATGAAGTCGGCGTCGGCCTGTTCGTTGGTGAGCTGTCGCTTGACCTCGATGACGGTGGCACCGGTGGCGACGTCGATACGACGTCGGGTGCCATCACCGATCTGCTCCTCGAGTCTAGGGGCATCAAGATCAAAATCGCCTACCAGAAGAAGCGTCCTGATGTCTGACTGGATGTCAGCCTCAGTCCTGGCAGTTTCCAGCGGCGCTGACAGCCGCTTGAACAGTGACTCGCTCACACCCATATGTGCTCCTTTTTCAACTTAGATATCGCTCCTAGCAGCATATCGCGGGGTTTAATGGACTCTTCCCCACTGCCGTTTAAAGATGCTTCCACCACCTGTGCGAGCAGAAAGTTCGCGGGCTTCCTCTTCGGTGGTACAGGGCTCGGAGAAAGTTCCCCACGATCGGTCGAAGATGATCCAGTCGACGTGGCCGTCCAGGTTGGGTTCGGGGGTGCGTGATGCCATGTCCCTGACCCTAGGTGGATGGCAGGGCGAAGCTTCTCTTCTTCCCTCTCTCATCGATGAAAGATCCGGTCGGCTACAGGTAGAGGTATAGGGGGTATAGGACCTAAAGGTCCTATAGGGGGGACTCTGGAAACCCCTCTTTACCAGCAGGAACCTGGTAAACCGCGGGACCGTTTATGCGCACAAGCGGGACCGTTTATGCGCACAAGCGGGACCGTTTATGCGCACAAGCGGGACCGTTTATGCGCACAAGCGGGACCGTTTATGCGCACTCTGACGCTCCACTACAGGGCTACGCGGCTACAGGGCTACGCGGCTACAGGGCTACGCGGCTACAGGGCTACGCGGCTACAGGGCTACGCGGCTACGCCTAGAACCGGTTGTCCGACCCCGTCGCGTACCTCTTGGTGATCTCCTGGTGCACCCTCCGTGGGACAGACGGAGCACCAGGCCGCAGCATCAACCCGTTCTCCGTCACATCCACGGCAGCCTCCGGCCACGCGACCACCACCTTCTCAAGCGCCTCCAAGAGCTTCTTCTTGAAATCGCGCTTACCTTGCGGGGTTTCCTGGTAGCCGGCGCCGAACTGGCGTCGCAGCTGATCCCATGTGACCACGGTGATCCCCCGCTGATAACTGGCGCGGTAGGTCATCCAGCAGTACAAGTCGATGGCCATCGGTGAACGTCGGATCTCACGCAAAATAGCCACATCCAGCGGGACCGCTGAGCACGTCAACTCTCGGTAGAACCCCGCGGTCAGGGTGACTGATGAGTCCTGCAGACTCAACTGCTCGGGATTCCGGGTGTCCCACCACAGCATCGACGACTCGGCGATCAGCGTGTTCTGCATCTGGTCGAACACGATCTGATGCTTGTCACGACTTTCATGATCGGCCACTTCAGCGGTGATCATCGTGGTGAAAAGCGAGCGCAGTTGCTTGCGCAGGCTGGTGATGTTCCCGGTTCGTCCCCCGGATCGGCCGGTGATGCCGACGTCGCGCATGAAGTCCGCCAGGGAACTCCCCAACGGGATGGTCCTGGCCTCATCCTCCGGTAGGTCGCGGCGCCGCAAGGCTTCACGAGTCAGCCAGCACATGATCAACCGCGGATACACCCCGTAGGGCAGGCCGTTGGGCGAGATCATGGTCACCGTGAGGGCACCATTTTTCAGCACCAGCTTGTCCCCCGCCTTGGAGCTATGAGGGAAAGTCGTCTGGATCAGGGTTCTGGACGAGAAGGCATAGGGATCCAGGAGACGGTTGGCGGCTTCGATTTCCTCGAGGCGAGCCTCCAGCTCCTCCCTCGCCGTGGGACGAGTGTTGCCGCCCCGTGGATCAGGGCTATCATGTGTCATGAAATCCTCTTCGCTGCTGTGGGCAGAATTAGGGTTTTGGGCCGGAGCTGTGAGCGCAGCTGCCGGCCCATTTCTTTTTCACGGTAGCAGCCGACTGTGCACGACAATCAGGACTGGATCAAGAAACATCATGATGTATATAAAGCCACTGGATATACATCATGATGTATATCCATACTGTACATGCTGGCCTTACGCTGAACGTAGGGCTTTGATGGGAAGCTCAGAGCCGTCAGCCCGCCCGGCGTCGCCGCGGGAGTAGGTCAAGCCATCCCTGAAAGCCCCCTCACGTCGACTGCCGGGCGCCCCCAGGAAGCCCTTCCGCTCCGGAGGATGCAGGGCAATGCGGAGGGTAGGAAGGGCCAGCATTACATCTTGATTGATATACATCACGATGTAATGCTGGCTAGCGACAGACTCCGTACCTCCAGCCCCAAGAGGCCAGGCTAGGCCCCCTTTTTGTCGAGGTAGCCCCGGAGAAGCTCCTCCAGAATCTCCTTCATCGGACGCCCCTCATTCGCCGCCTGAACCTTCAGCTGACGATGCAACTCAGAGTTCATCCGCAACGTGAACATCGTGACAGGCTCCTCCGGCTCCACAAAAGCTTCCACCATACTCCGCCGAGGAGCTTCCTTCGCCGCTGCCGGCGGCTGGAACTTCGACTTCTTACTGGTCACTGCAATGCCTCCAGGATCTCCTTCGCCACACTTTCGTAGCCCTCGGTCTTCGCCGGGGATGTTCCGAACGCATCACGGATACTTTCCCTCATCGGGATGCAGCCATCGAACAAAGGGACTTCCTGGTCCTTGAAGACTTCGCGCACATCATCCAGATTCCGGGTCCCCAAGCGGGCCGCGGTGATGAGAACGCCAAAGGGGATGCCGCTGAGGGACGGGAGTGTCTCCCAGACTCGAGCGACCTCAATGCCGGACGCTTGCGTGGGGACGATCACGAAGTCCGATACTTCGATGGCGGCATCAATGGAACGAGCGTCACCGGGCGGGGTATCGAGGATCACGACGGCGTCCTTGTTGATGCCGGCCACGAGTCGGGGGAGGCGCTTCAGGTTGGAAACGTCGACAGGGAACGGCAGGGGAGTTCCCGATGCTTCAGCGCGGTCAGCCCAGTCGGAGGCTGAGCCCTGGAGGTCAAGGTCAATGACCGTGACGTCGTAACCAAGGTTGCTGAACGCTTGCCCCAGATAGATCGAGGTGGTCGTTTTCCCGACTCCCCCCTTGCCGTTCACTACTCCGATGATCATGGATCAACCTTCCGCGATGGATGCATCATGATGTATCTCAATCATACTTTACATGCATCGATACTGCTGGGGTGATGATCCTGCCAGTGAGAAGCTTTATGCAGCCCCGGCCTCCGCGTGCGCCTGCGGGGAGGGTCAGGCCCTGGGTGCCAAGCGCGGACATGCGGGTGGGGTGACGGCACGGAACGGGGGAACCATCTCTGCCGGCCCCCTCATGCGCCACCAAAAGTGTCCTATTCGATCAGAGGGTCGACATCGCCATCGGCCGCAGATTGAAGAAAATCTCGAACCTTCGCGAGCGTTTGGCGATCAACAAGTGTCAACAAAGAGACCACCTGCCCCAACTCTTCTGCATGGTCTGCAGGGAAGCGGTCACGCCCGATCCCCTTCGGAAGACCCCTTCGCCGTGAAGCTCTAGAAGAGCTGCCCCGTGCTTCACGTATGCGGCTAGTGAACTCGACGATCGTCGGATCCATTTCGTCCGGGGGGAAGATGAGTAAATCCGGCCGGTCACCCCCGGGCTGAAGGGACCGCACCACCCCCCGGGCTTGGTACACATCGAGAAAATTGCGCATGTTCCCGAGGGCAGGTGTGCGCTTGCCGTTTTCTATGAGACGCAAATACTCCGAGGACAGGCCGAGCTCTGCCGATGCGTCCGATCGGGATAGTCCCGCATCCTCGCGTAGGCGTGCCAGTAATGCGCCAAATCTGCGGTTGTCGACAGTTTGGCCCGGGCCAACGAGCATGTCGATATGCTCCGGCGCTTCATGCGGTTCCCTCGGGGGGAGGTTGTCATTTATCAGGCTCACGCACCCAGCGTAGCCCAACAACTCACAAGTTGGCAATAGTTGCAAATCCCGGGACGATCGGATAGTTTCCAACTAAAGCCAACAATACCCAACTCTAGGAGCTAAGAATGGACAGCACCCCCAACCTTTGGAGTACAGAAGAAGCGTTCCGCTATGTTTGGGCTTCGATGAAGCGAGAAGACACCGATTCACTGAACCAGGAAGTCCTGAAGGGACTCTTCCGCTGGTCCCTGGCAGTCGTCGGCTTCGCCGCCATCGCAACGCTTGCCCAGTAACCAGCGACTCGCCCTGGGCTCAGCGATGCGGAAAGCTGCAGCTTCTCCTATCAGAGACGCTGGTCTATTACGGCAGACCGGATCGCCTCAGCTATCCAGCGGGGGCTGCGATCGTGCCAGACATCCGACAGGCTGACCCGCCGCTGAATCTCGGCAGCGGCGTCTGCGTGCTCCCGTAGCCGGAGCCGGAGCGCCGCCGCATACTCTCTGGGCAAAACAGCGTTTGGATCCTCCGGTGAGAAGCCCTGGTCCTGCCCGCGGATAAGGGAAACAACCTCGGCGCCCGTCATGCCAAGCTGATGCCCCACCAGGTCAATATCGCGATAGGTCGGGAGCGATGTGGTCGAAATCTCATGAAATTCGACCACATCGGGCTCTACACCCCACGCCTCAGCCACTGCGGCGGCAAACACGACGGTCGCTTCCTCGTCAGACTCAGCCAAAGCCAGATCATGACTGAACTTTTCCGCCGGGAAGCGGACGCCCCGGCGATCACCTCCGAGGCCACCGCACGGTAATTGCTCCCCACCCGCGACAGGTACCGGCCGGAGGGAAGCGGAGCCGCAATGACATAGATTGATTGCAATCTGACTCGCATTTTTAAATCAGGTGCGGTTGCAAAGTTGGGGCAGTAAGAAGACCGGCGTGAAATAATCAGGGCCATGGGCATCTTCTCGGATCGTCATTTCCCTCGCGAGATCATTCTGTGGGCGGTGCGGTGGTACTGCCGCTACGGCGTGAGCTACCGCGATCTGGAAGAGATGATGACCGAGCGTGGTGCGCCGGTTGATCACACCACCATCTACCGTTGGGTCCAGAAATATGCTCCTGAACTGGACAAACAAACGCGGTGGTATCGGCAAGTTCCTGACTGGCAAGCCCGGTCCTGGCGGGTGGATGAAACCTATATCCGGGTCGGCGGCACGTGGTGCTACCTCTATCGGGCGATCACCGCCGGTGGACAGACCCTGGACTTTTACCTCTCCCCGAAGCGGAACGTGGCCGCAGCGAAGCGTTTCCTGGCGAAGACGCTGCGGGCGAATAAATCGGCAGGCTATCCGCGGGTGATCAGCACCGACAAGGCCCCCTCACTCGCCAGGGCAATCTCTGACTTGAAGGCGGAAGGCATCTGTCCATCGACGGTCGAGCATCGTCGGGTGAAATACCTCAACAATGTCATTGAAGGCGATCATGGCCGGCTGAAACGGATCCTGGGGCCGAAGGGGGCGTTCAAAAACCGAACATCCGCCTACCGGACTCTGAAAGGGGTGGAGGCGATGCACTCATTGCGGAAAGGCCAGGGCACGATGTTTGCCTACGGGCAACCGAACCCGGATGCGGTGATCGTCAACCGGGTATTCGAGAATGCCTGAGAACGCCGGCTCTCAGCGACCATCAGAGGATGAAAGACGGAGTCTTCACGGCTCTTCTCCCGGAGTTTGCAACACCACCCCGACGACGCAATCATCGATGCCTACCGCCAAGCCTACGAAGTCGCCCAATCTGTCGGTGCCGACGGCCGTAGCCGTGAAGAACCCCCCATGAAGGATCTACGCTCCCTGGCTCGCCGGGTGCGGGGCTACGTCTCCAGCAACAAGCGCCCCAACCATGGCGTCGCCAGAGAAAACCCCACCGCTGGCACTAGCATGCGTAGCTCTGAACGTAAGGCGCTCGCCACCCTCGGTCGTAGAGGCGGGAAGAAAGCCGCAGAGCGGTGGAAAGACCCCGAGAGCGATTATGCGAAAACTGAAAGGGCTAAGCTCGCGGCAGCAAATAAGCGCCGTAAAGCGGCTCTTCACGATTTAGAGTGCGTTGATCCTGGACTGCAGCTGGCCGGAGTGGATCAGTGACCGCAAGATGTAGTGGTTGAGGTTCCGGAAACCCAGGGCGATGCCGCGTAGGTGCTCGAGCCTGCCGTTGATGGCTTCGACCGGGCCGTTGGACGCCCCGATGTCGAAGTACGCGAGGATGTCCTCGCGTCGGCGCCACAAGGTCCGTCCCAGTGACGGCGCTCACTGAAATTCCTCGGTTCTGCTCATCGAAATTCCCCACTCTGGGTCGCTCCGCCGCATGAGGCGGGCCTTCCTCGATGCTGGTGGTCTCTGACCACACACCAGCCCGAGGAAGGCCCTGTTCTCATGCTCTCAGAGAGGAGCAGCGTGGACATCCACGCTCTGAAACGGCAGGGGATGACGATCAGCGAGATCGCCCGCCGCACGAACCATGACCGCAAGACCATCCGCGCGTATCTGAACGGTGAACGCCAGCCCGGGATGCGTGAGCGCACCATCCCGGACTCGTTCGACGCGTTCGTCGACTACGCCACCGCGAGACTGACCGAGGACCCGCACCTGTGGGCGGTGACGCTGCTCGACGAGCTGCGACCGCTCGGTTACGAGGGGTCGTATCCGACGCTGACGCGGCAGATTCGTGCCCGCGGGCTGCGTCCGGCGTGCACCGCGTGCGCGCACGTCACCAAACGCGCAAACGCGGTCATCGAGCACCCGCCCGGGGAGGAGACCCAGTTCGACTGGGTCGAGATGCCCGACCCGCCCGCGCATTGGGGGTTCGGACGCAAGACCGCGTATGTCCTGGTCGGGTCGCTCGCGCACTCGGGTGTCTGGCGGGGCGTGATCTCCCCGTCGATGGACACCCCGCACCTGCTCGCCGCGATGACGACCCTGCTCGCCCTGCTGGGCGGGCTCACGAAGACCTGGCGGTTCGACCGGATGCGGACGGTCCTGGACCACCGCACCGGCGACCTGGTCCCGCAGTTCGCCGCGTTCGCGAAGCACCACGGCGTCACCGCGGTGGTCTGCCGGCCGAGGTCGGGGAACAGGAAGGGCGTGGTCGAGAAGAACAATCACACCGCCGCGCAACGCTGGTGGCGGACCTTGCCCGACGACCTCACCCTCGAGCAAGCGCAGGCCAGCCTGAACACGTTCGCCGCAGGGCAGGACGACCGGCGGCGTGAGGGCGAGCTCGGGACGACGACAGCGTCCGCCCTGTTCGTGAACGAGCGGCTCAGACCGCTACCTGCGGTTGTGTTCCCTGTGATCATCACAGAGGAGCGCACCGCGACCCGGCAAGCGCTGATCGACTGGCGCGGGAATCGCTACTCCGTCCCGCCCGAACTCGCCGCCGCGAAAGTCGAGGTCCGGCAGCGGCTCGGCGCGGACATCATCGACATCGCCACCGCATCGGGGACGGTCGTCGCCCGCCACCAGGTCGCCGAACCCGGCCTCGGCGTCACGATCCGCAGCAGCGGCCATGTCACCGCACTGGAGGCCATCGCGATGGCGTCAGCGACACCAGGACGCCCGCACCGCCGCAAAGAACGCATCCCACCCGGCAGCGCCGCGCTGCGCGCTGCCGCAGCCCTCACCGGCGCTGCAGCGCCTTCGACCGTGATCAGCCTGGCCGCTTACGAGCAGGCCGCGAAGAACAGGAACACCCTCCGATGACCACAACCACAGCCACCACGACGGCAGCGAGCGTCTATCAACAGCTGCGCGGCCACCTCACCGACCTGAAACTCGCCGACGCCGCGGACGCCCTCCCCGCCGTCCTCGACCAGGCCCAAGCCGAAGGATGGACCCTGACGCAGGCCCTCGAGCACCTACTGCGAGTCGAGGTCACCGCCACCGACGCCCGCCGCTTGGCTGGCCGGTTCCGGTTCGCGAACCTCCCCACCGGGCAGACCCTCGACGACTTCGATCACGACGCCGCATCCGGCATCGACCGGTCGCTGCTGGCCGAGCTCGGCACCTGCCGGTTCATCGACACCGCCACCAACGTGCTCCTGATCGGCCCGCCCGGCGTCGGGAAGACCCACATCGCCACCGGCCTCGGCCACGCCGCCGTCACCGCCGGCTACCGCGTCTACTTCACCTCCGCAGCCGACCTCGCCGCCCGCTGCCACCGCGCCGCAATCGAGGGCAAATGGTCCACGATGATGCGATTCTTCGCCGGCCCCACCCTGCTCATCATCGACGAGCTCGGCTACCTGCCACTACCCGGCGAGGCCGCCTCAGCCTTGTTCCAGGTCATCAACCAGCGCTACCTGAAAACCTCCATCGTGATCACCACGAACCGGCCCGTCGGAGCCTGGGGCGAGATCCTCGGCGACACCACCGTCGCCGCAGCCATGCTCGACCGGCTCTTGCACCGATCCGTCGTGATCACCCTCGATGGAGCCTCTTACCGGCTCCGCCACCACGCCACCGCCGCAGACGAACTCCGCCGCGTCACGACCGGCACGAACCTGCGCTAACCTGACCACGCGACCTGAGGAATTCCGATGAGCAACTCTGGGGAATTTCGATGAGCGCCATCACCAGTTGGGCGAGCTCCTCCAATCCTTTCGGTAAGCCTTTGCGCAGGGTGTTGATGATCCGTTCCATCAGCTTCTTCCCCTCTGATTTCTTCGGGTGTCCGTAGGCCTGGATCAGGTCCTGGTAGAACATCCAGGTCACCTCCAGGGCCACGTATTCGTCATCGGTGGCCCACAGCATGTCCAGACGCTGTTTCTGCCGCTCGGTGAGGTAGTTCGTCCTGGTCAATAGCGTGCGACGGTGCTTGTACAGCGGATCGTCCTTGCGGCCCCGGCGTCCGGTGGTCTCTCGTTGGAGTCGTTGCCGGCATCCGGTGAGTTTGTCGGCTGCCAGGTGGACGACGTGGAACGGGTCCATGACCTTGGTGGCCTGCGGCAACACCTGGTCCACGGCCGAGGCGTAGCCGGTGAACCCGTCCATGGTCACCACCTGCACCTGCTCCCGGAAGCCAGGGTCGCGTTCCTGCAACCACGTGCGCAGCACGTCCGCACTGCGGCCTGGGCGGATATCCAGTAGTCGGGCCGGCCCACGTCCGTCGACCAGCGGGGTGAGGTCGACCAGGATCGTCACCAGGTTGGACGGCTGACCTGGCTTTCGGGTGTGCTTCCAGACATGTTCGTCCACACCGAGGATCCGGACTCCATCGAGGTGGGAAGCATCGTCGTAGACGAGCTGGCGGCAGGCATCCAGCGCCACCTGGTTGACCAGCTCCCACCCGACGCCCAGCGCTGTGGCGGTGGCAGCCACGCTCATCCGGTCAATCGCCAGTCGTTGGAGGACCCAGCGGGTGACGCGGTGGGTGAGCTTGGATCCGTCATCCGCGCAGGCCAGCGAAGCTTGGAAGATCTTCCTGGAACAAGTCAGGGTGGTGCATAGGAACCTGGGGACGCGGACATGCAGACGGGTGGGAAACCCGACGACGGGCAGGTCCACCAGCCGACGAAGGACGTGGTCACGCTTGGTGCCGGGCTGGGAGCATTCAGGACAGGCGTCGCTGACGGCCACAGGTGCGGCATCGATGATGGTGATGTTTCCAGCATCGGCGGCACCGGTGATCGTCAATCCGATCTCGGCGGTCCGGCAGATGGTGTCGGCCACGAGGTTGCCACTAGAATGCACAGTAGGGTCCTGGTTCGGTTAGGTGAAAGCGTCGTAACTCTCATCTTGTACCGGCCAGGACCTCTACATGTTGTGCCACCCCGAACCCCACCCCGTGGTCAGCTACGCACTCCAAATCGTGAAGAGCCCGTAAAGCTGCTGGAGGCGGCACGCGAGCACGTGTGCTCGCTATGGCGTCTGAGACCTTTAGCGCCTCAGGGAAGATGCCTACTTGGCGAGAAATAGAAAAAGAGTTAGGTATTTCTCGACGGACAGTGGCTTATCATTTGGCCGCACTTCGGGAGAGTGGAATGCTCCCGGAGTAGAAGGGTGCAATGCCGTAAGCAATAGTACGGTGCCCCTGAAAGGTAAGGCCTTCCTCTTTTCTGGTTATTCTTCTTTGAGGTCTAGCTATTACTTACTGGAAATAAACTGGTGCAAGCTCTCGCCTCGATAGAGTTCCAAGCCAATTCCATTTCGGGTTCATCGAGGTACCAGGCATATGTCCCGCCTGCCAGATCTTTGAGGTGACGTTTTGCTGGGGAAGCGTTGCGGGAAGCAAAAGCTGTGAGGAAGTAGCAGGTCTCCGGCCGTATTCTCTGCTCTTCAGCCCAGGCCAGGAGTTCTTCTTTGCGGCGTTCGGTGATGGGGCCGCTCGTTGCTACAGCTTCGATTACCCAGAATTCCACTGGATTTACGCCGAGATCGGCAATGAGGGCATCCGGAAGAAGATTTCCCACGTCGATGGCGACACCGAGTTCTGCAAGAAGGAGCTGGTCCTGGACGAGTAATTTTGCACCAGGTTCGCTGATGGTGAGAACTACAGGATCTTTCAGCCGTTGTGGAGCCCATTCTTCAATGACCCCTTTAAGGATGAGTGAGGACTTTCCGTGTTCTAGCTTGCGTACATCACCACCTGGCAGGGTGACAGCTACTTCAAACTCCTTGGCTTCCAAAGCACGTGCACGACGAGCTTTGAGTCGGGCACCAGCGTCTAGGTGCTGAGAAGTCCATGACTCGATTGCTGAAATTAGTTCATGTTGGGCCAGCGCGGGATTAAAAAGATCCGCGAAATGGCTTTCTAAGGCCCAGCGTGGCTTACTGCTCGACGTCGGTAATCCTTGACGTTGCCGTACCGCCCCAAGGTCCTTCCAGCCTGTAAGGATTTCATCGCGTAAAGTCTCGCGACTGTTTTCCCGAAACCGACTATCTACTGGTACCTGCCATTCGTTTAGAAGCTTTTGGACAGCGGAAAAATTCTTGGCCGCGGCCGCACGCCAAGCCTGCCGATCAGTGTCACTGGTTTTTTCCGAGAGAACATCTTCTTGCTGCCATATGACCGCTGTTGGCCGCGCCCATACCTCTGGTTCGCTATTTTGCGGGGCAACAGCGTTTATGTAGATGAGGCTGGAGATCGCCCAGCCAGCGAGGTCGTTTGACAACGTTGTATCGAAAGCGCCGCGAGGGAAGATTAGTTTGAGCCGTTTGGTTGCTTCGTCCGGGCTGATAGGAGTCCTCATTCCTAAGCTCCCGTTCGGTAGGCGATCATCACAGCTTGGGCGAGTTCCTCGTCTCCAAGTTCTTCCCAGCTTGCAAGAGTTTCTTCGTCCGGTAAAGGAAGAGCTGACAGCTCAAATGCGCTGAGCGCAACGGAACCCGAGATGCACCGAGCAACAGCATCGAGCGCGTTGGTCGCTAGGACCCGGCCTAACAAACGCATCGATAAAGCTGGTTGTGAGGTGCTGGGGCGAATGACGTTGACATGGTTTTCAACGACCACTGCCCCGCCGAGGCGGTCAAGATCTTCCTGGGTGAGATGCACTGTGGTCAGTCTCCGAGTTTGTTCAGGAGCGCTAGTGCGCTGCACAAGAATGGCCGGATCAGTTAATGTCATCACTGTGCGTTCTTTATCTGAACTCAGAGTGATGTAACGCATCCTGCTTCGCCGTTCGTCTGTGTGGAGCACACCGCCGTCGAAATCGGCGGCCCAGATAATCGGGACAGCTCCCGGACCCGAAGTATCACTAAGATCCTTAGCTCGTCGATTCCAGACGAGTGGCCCGGTGCTGACTTTCCAACCTGCTGAGGCCAGGTTGAGAGGCATTTGTGAAGCAGCCGCTGAGACAGCGGCCAAATCAGAGCGTCGGGGAAGGACCCAGGGGTGATCTCCTCGGGGGGTAGGGACCTGCGCAATGGGCATTTCTCCGTCGCCCCGGATTTCGGTAATCGTAGTGAGACGAGTGCGCTGTCGGGTGAAGGCCACTAGACACGTCTCTTGTAGGACTGAGCTGAAGACACCTGCGCGTTTTTCTACGAAACTGACTTCTCGAAGACGGACTGCTGAGGAAAGTCGGTTGCGGAGAGGGGAGAAGTATCTGCCAGATAGAAAAGAGGTAGGAACGAGGGCGGCAAGCACCCCATCGTCGGCGAGATGATCTTCAGCCGCTGCCATGAAAATCCCATAAAGATTAGCGTGACCGTAAACAACGTCAGCGAAACGTTCCCTCTCCTCGTCCGAGAGCTTTACCCGGCCATAAGGAGGGTTCATCACTATAATTTGCGCTTGTTGATCAGATGGAGCTAGTCCGTCTCCCACACGGCAGAGTGTGGGAAGAGGGCGTCGATCTGACTCGGGGATACGCGCCAAAGTCGGAAGCATTTCTGCTGCCAGGACAAGGTTAGCGATCCAAACAGCAGCTGGATCATTATCAATGCCCTCAATGAGTTTTGGGAGACTCGCTAGGACGAAACGGGGATTAATATCCGTTGTTGCTCGTAGGTGCTCTCGGAGCACCGGGAGTAAAAGAGCACCGGCCCCGCATGCTGGATCACGCACAAGCCCATCCAAGGGTTGGGCCTTGGGGTGATTAAATCCGCGAGCTCTCCGGACCTGTGCCCATAGGTGTGAAGAAAGTTCCTGGGGAGTGTAGTGACGTCCATGGCGGGAACGGATTGCGGAGCTGAGAGCGCCAACATACGCTTCTCCGACTTCTTCACCGCTGAGCGGGCCCCATTCATCTTCCAGCTGAGGAAGGCTGGTCATGGAAAAGGGCGGCTCTGCTTCGACGGCATATGTAACGTCGAGCCAAGCGCCCGACAACCCTGCCCGCTCGGCTCGAGCTGACCACCATGCCGGGAGTGCTGCCAGTACCGCTGAAGCTGTCGGGGACAAGTCAGCGGCAGACTCCGCTGAGGACACAACACGGCGTGATCCACGGGAGCCCAAAGGCCGCACGGAGGAATCTACGGATACTGCTTTCACCACATCTCAAGGCTAGTCGGGTGGTGCCTTCGATTCCCCCCTTGGTCCTTGTAACCAGATGAATGGGCGAGAAGAAACATCTGGTTAACCTTTTTGCTATCCACTGGTGTTCATGTTTCCCGACACTACTGGTAATGCCGAGGACGGAATGTTCACCAGGTGAGGGATGCCCATAGTGAGGTGGAGTATGCCTTGTCTATTCTTTCCCTGAGGCTCGAGCAGTCCACGCCTGCGCTTCCCAGCCCAGCGGTGCGAGCGTGTTGTCGCTGCCGGCGATCCCGTCTCGGAGACGCTGTTGGTAGTCCTGATACTGCTCTCGATTGAGCCGCGACCACAAGGCTCTTCCGGGAGGCCGAGGTACTCCAATGCCGACAGTGGGGTGTTCGGCTTCCTCGTAGACGATCGAGTCGATGGGGACGTGGAGATACGGATATACCCGCGTAACGGCGGGGTGGTCAAGGACCGCGAGGTACTTCAGGGCCATGTTGATCCACTTCTGCGCCTGCCCATAAGTGAAGGCGAAATTCTTTCTGCCCAGATGCGGGTGTTCGGCGAAGAAGTTGATCCTGTCCTCGCACCAAGCATCGTGGAGGGCGTCGAACTCCTCTCGGGTCGTCACCTTCTCCAGGTCGGCCACGAACTCTCGCAAAGAGTCGTGGGTGTTCTCGAGCAGAGTGGTCTTGTCGGGGTGGGTGCCGATGCCGTGAAGTGTGCGGCTGAGGTCGCGGTAGGCCCGCTTCGAGATGCTCGTGATCGCCTCAGGAGAGGTGGGGTCAGCGGCGACATGAGCGCCGAAGTAGAACGCCGTGAGACTCGTTATGCGGAGTTTCTCATCCATACCTGCCACGGTAAGCACCTACGGACCCGAACGTGCGTGGTTCGACCCTCATGAGTGATCGGTGCGAGTGATGACGACGTCCAGGACGTCACACCCCAGCACCGCTGCTGCGAGCCTCGCGAGGGTCTCGTCATCGGGCTTGTCGGACAGGAGGCCGACAAGCTGCTTCGCCATGTCCGCGGCGTCCGCCGCGATGAAAATCTCGTCATCGGTATCCAGAATCAACGCCACGGTCTCTTAGGCCTCCGACCCCGACCGCCGGTTCCCGGCGACGCTCCCAGGGGCGACGGTTTCGGCCGCGAAACCGTCGCCCCTGCCAACGCTTTTCACACTTTCTGGTGCCCTCCAAGACGAAAAGTCAGTTGCCGAAGAAATCTCCCTGTGAAATCTCCCTGTGAAATCTCCCTGTGAAATCTCCCTGTGAAATCTCCCTGTGAAATCTCTCTGGTACATTGGCAGTAAACCTGCAAATCCCCCACCCCTGCTGAGCTGGGCAAACGCGCATACGAGGAGGTCACGGCGTTGCTGACGATTGCTCGGATGCACAGTGAGTCCGTGGCCTACTACGAGTCGACGGTGGAGACCGGCCCGGAGCTCGGGCCGGATGGTTATTACTCGGAAGATGGGACGCGTCCGGCCTCCGCGTGGGTCGTGGCGCGGACGGGCCAGCAGCAGGCTGAGGTGGCCGAGTTTCTCGGCACTGAGCCCGGTGCTGTGGTGGAAGGCGAGGTGGTGCAGCGGTGGTTTAACCGGGCGGTGGCACCGAGTGGGAACAAGTTGGGTAGGCGTCCTGGGGCGTCGGGGGTTCCGGGTTTTGATCTGACGTTTTGTGCGCCGAAAAGTGTGTCCCTGGTGTGGGGGTTGAGTCAGGATCCAGCAACGAAAAAGATCGTGGATCAGGCGCATGCGCAGGCGGTGGCCACCGCCCTCGAGTACCTGTCCGAGCACGCCGGCTACACCCGCAAAGCCTCGGACTGGGACGCAAGTGAGATGGTCATCGACCGGGTCGAAGCGTTGTCCGGGGTGCGGTATGAACACCGCACCTCCCGGGCGGGGGATCCCCATGTCCACTCGCATGTGTTGGTCTCCAATCGGCAGTTGTGTGCGGATGGGAAGGTGCGGTCGCTGGACTCGAAGTCGTTGTTTCATGAGGCGCGTGCAGCCGGGATGCTCTACCAGTCGGTGCTGCGCTCCACCCTGTCGGAGACTCTCGGGGTGGAGTGGTCGGAGACGGTCAACGGGTGCGCAGAAATCGCCGGCCTGGAGGACCGGGAAGTGTTGACGGAGTACTCCACGCGGATGCGCGAGATTGATCTGTGGAAGGCCGAGAACGGAGTGGGGGAGTCGGCTGATTTTTCGCGGATGGGGCAGAAGATCACCCGCCGGATCAAAGACACCGACACCACACTGACCGAGCTTGAGCAGCGCTGGCAGGAGCAGGAGTCGGCGGCCCGGATCCGGGCGATCATCGCCGACTTCCAGCCGCACCCTGAGACCGAGACGCCGTCGTCGGTGATGGTGCCGACCGCAGCGAAGGTGACCGCCGCGGTGATCGCGGAACGATCCACCTTCACCCGTGCGGACCTGGTGGAAAAGGCCGCGGAGATGATGCCCGTCGGCGCCGTTTCGACTGCGCAGATTCACACCACGATCGAAGCCATCGTCGACGAGATCATCGACTCCGGCACCGCGTGGTCGGTCAACCCGGATGCCGCACGCAGCTACACACTCACCGCACGCGAAGGCTCCCAGCGGTTTACTGCAGAACCGGTGGTTGAGGAGATCAACCACGGCATTGACCTGGCTACCGCCGTGGCTGATCGTGGGGTCACCGCCTGGGTGGCATCGACGATCCGGCCTGTCGACGGGGAGCTGTCGGAAGACCAGGCCGCGGCGATGCGCCAGGTCGTGACCTCGCGCTACCGGGCATCAGTGGTGGTAGCCCCTGCTGGTGCCGGTAAGACCTCCTCGCTCAAGGCAGCGCGGAAGGTGTGGGAGAGGTCAGGGAAGACCGTGGTGGGCCTGGCCCCGACGGGGAAGGCCGCTGATGTCATGGTGCGGGAAGACGTCGCGCATTCCTCGGCGACGATCGCGCGCACCCTGATGGGCACAAAGGACCTCACCCCGGACCAGATTGCTGGGCGTCTGGGCTGGGATCGCGACACTGTCGTGGTCGTCGATGAGGCGGGCATGGTTGCCACCCCGGATGTCGTCACCTTGCTGGAGGTGGCCACTGCTGCGGATGCCCGCGTGGTGCTGGTGGGTGATCCCCACCAGTACGCCGCGGTCAAGGCCCGCTCCGGGATGCTCGCGACCCTGGCCTATGAGCTGCCCGATGCCGTGGAGCTGGCGGAGGTGTTCCGGCAGAAGGATCCAGGCGAGCGTCGTGCCTCCCAGCAGCTGCGCAATGGTGATGACACCGATACCGCCCGGGCCGCGCAGTGGTACGCCGATAAGGGCCGACTGCACGCGGGGTCTTTCCTGGCGATGGTCTCCGATGTCACCAACGGGTGGCTGGCCGACCTGGAGGCCGGACGCGACTGCCTGCTGGTGGCCAGCACCCGGGAGGATGTCGCCGTACTCAACTCGTGTGTACAAAACGCCTACCTCGCCTTTCACGGCCACGACACCGACGGTCCGAGCGTGGCCCTGGCTGGGGAGGCGCGGGCGCATGTCGGGGATATGGTGCTGACCAGGCGCAACGACTACCAGCTGGTCACCAGTGCTGGGGATGTGGTGCGCAACGGCCAGCGTTGGCACGTCCAAGAGGTCCGCGAGGATGGCAGTGTGAGCGTGCGTCGCCTCGACGACACCGGCGCTACCGCCACCTTGCCGGCTGGGTATGCCCGGGAGCACGTCCAGCTCGGCTACGCCTCCACCGGGCATGCCGCCCAGGGGGTGACCGTGGATGTGTGCCGGGTGATGGCCGGTGTCGGACAGGTCGACCGGGCCGGAGTGTATGTGCCCTTAACCCGTGGTCGGGACAGCAACCATCTCTACCTGGTGGACAATGCCCCCGGTGACCCCGACACCTCCCATGTGCGCCTGACCTCTAAGGAGCGTCGGGAAACCACGGAGTACGCTAAGGACCTGCTTATTCAGGCCGCCGGCCGGGATCGTGCTGATGTGGCACCGCATCAGGTGTGGCGGGCGGCGAAACGCGACTTCGAGCTCGCGAGGTTGTCGAGCAACCAGCGCATCGACCACACTCCGTTTACCGGGACTCGCATGGCCGAGGTCATGGCCGAGCGACACACCCGACGCCGTAAGCGCCTGGATGATTTCTACCGCCATCAGGGGAGCAGGCTTCGCCCGCCGGCGCCGTCGGCGACCCCGGCTGCGATTGTGGAGCAGTCGTTGGCCACCCGCCCGCTGGCTGATGTCTCGGATGAGCTGCTTGCCCGGATGGTCACTGACCCGCAGGGTCTGCGAGAGACTCACGCCCAGGCGGTGGGCCGGTATGAGGATCTGTCCACCCGACGGCAGCAGGCCCAGCAGGCGCAGGAGCGCTTCGCCGACCTCATTGTTCAGCGCGATCACGTCCAGGAGCAGCTGGGTGACCTGCGGGATCAGCGGGCCGACGTGCAGAAGGTGGTCGACGGCCTGCGGGCAAGGACTGGATTGTCGAGGTTGCTGCGTGATCGAGGCCAGGAAGACCAGACCCGCGAACAGCTTCGCGTCCTGTCCGACCGCATCCAGGAGACCAACACCGCAAGCATCCAGCTCAGCCACGAGATCCAGGCTTGCCACGAGCAGACCCTTCACGCCCCCACCGACCAGGAGATGACGCAGGCCCAGGACCAGGTCGAGGAGCTTGCTGGGGTTGTCGAGGTGCTCGATGACCGGGAGGCGATCACCGCGGAAGCCACCTGGCGTCAAGACGCCACCGGGGAGGTCACCCGGGCGGATCGAAACCGCCGCCGGGCACCCGCGGATGAGAATCCTGTCGCCGGTGATCTAACGGCCGAGATCACCGGTGGCTCTGCAGCGGCCTTCGTCGAATCGTTTACCTCCGGTGGGTGGCGCAGTACGGCGCCGACAACAGAGCAGGGATGGCACCAGGACACCTGGCGTAACCAGGGCTTTGAGCTGTAGGAAGATCCCCTGAGAGGCTGGCGCGCCGACCACTACGTGGCCGACTTTCCCCCAAGCACCGTGAACTTGACCGCGCGGTGTGCCGATGCCGCCAATGTGGTGAGCTCGAGACTGTAGATTCGCAGCAGGTAGAGCACGATCTTCTCCAACCCCTCTGGTGGAAGGGCAATGTTGACGGAGACTCCGGTAAAGGACTGGAGATTACCGCTGGTGTCGTCATGGCCGTCTATCGTGGACGTCAGTATGGGGAAAGGATCCGACGTGACCACTGAGAACAAGACACTCGTGCCGGTATGGGCGCTGGCTACAGAAGCCGTGAATCTGCCAAATGTCCTCGGGGAGGAGGGGATAACTCCGGCTCGACTCACCGAGCTGAGAACAGTCCTGGCAGCACTGGCTGATTCCCCCGTTGCCACGCTGGAGGCGCATCCAATTTCCACGCGGCCTGAACGCAGCGGCGGGATTCCCCTTCAGGCCACCAGTCCACTCGCTCAGCAGCTGTCGAACCTGGTGGCGCAAACAAGGACGTCAGCGCCTTCGATGCTGAACGAAGCACCTTCCGGTGAGGTGCTCTACCGAATGGTGGTGCCGGCGAAGGTCGCCGCCCAAGTCGGTACAGGACTCGTCACGCCCATGAAATCTCAGGCTGTGTCTGGGGGCGTCTACAGCGCACTGCGCGATTCCACCGGCATCGTGGCAAAAGCCACGTTTGTGCCCGTTACCGGCAAAGCTGCCGTCGCTGGTGCCGCCTCAGGCTCGGCCGCCACCGCCGGTGTGGCCGCAGCCGGTGCGGGAGCGATGACCGTGGCTGCGCCGTTGGTGCTCATGGCCGTCGCAGTCGGTGTCAGCGCCCATGCGGAGCGGCAACGTCAGGAATCGATCGAGCGGATCACTGATCTCCTGGAACAGTTGCATGAAGACAACCTCGAGAATGAGCGCAGCGAATTAAACGGTTGCCGTGGTGCCATCGATAAGGCGACGTCGATCCTTCTTGACCAGGGAAGAATCGGTTTATCGCTCGGACTGGATTCTGCGGTGCATGCCATTAGCACCGCACTCGAACGCAGCTGGAATCGGATGAGGAAATGGCAAAAAGCGCTGGATGCATTGCCCGAGGGGCCGGTCGAAGTCAAGGCGGTGACGCAGGCTTTCCCGGGTATCACCGAGGAAGGCGGCGAGTTCCGCGCGCACCTGGAGTTGGCTCGACTCGCCCTCACGCTCAAACGCCGAGTCATCGTGCTTCAAGCAGTAGAGCATGCTCAATCGGAAGGAACCGATAACCCGTTCGAGAGTTTTACCGCCTCCTTGAACGATGATGCCCGTCGTATCAGTGAGCTGGAATCAGGCATCAACGCAGTCCTTCTTCACCTGTCGACCCTTGAGTTGAAGCGTGCCCGGGGAGTCCGCAACCTCATGTTCACTCAAGGCGAGGTCGACACGCTGCTCACCGCCGTCTATCGTCTCCGCGGGTTGGGCGATAGCATCAACACCGGAGTTTCCCAGGCTGACATGACAATCGAGATGGAACGAAGCACCGACGGATCACTCGTGGTGTTCCCTGCAACCACCGCCTGATCGGACACCACACGCACCCCGATGAACTAGGAAAATCCGCTGGTGATCACGATGGACTCTCCCTGAGCAGCCAAAATCACTCCCCCACCTTCTTGTTGCGTGAGATCGACGCCTGCACGATCAAGTGTCACCGCCAGAAGATACTACATCCGCCCCCTAGCCGTCCCAGGACAGCACCTCCCACTTTCCTCAGGGCCTTTCACAACACCGACAGGCCAGCGGATGGGGGCGGGAAGGTCGTGTACCGCGAGGTCAGGTAGCGGGCCGGCGGCCATTTTTCCCTGAGCAGGCGCGCGACACACAACACAGTGACACGCCCTGCACCTGCTCGGTGCAATGCCACGGCCGCCGACTGCGCGCTTGCTCCGGTAACCCAGGTGTCCTCCACCAGCAAAACGTGCCGACCTGTCACCTGCTCAGGATCTGTCACGGTGAATCGGCCCGGGTCCAGCGCCCGAGACGAGCCAGAGTCATCGCTTCTTGGAACCAGAAGCTGCCGGTGCGGAGCGATTCTCGGCAGTTGGCTGACCGCAGAATCAATGGCATCCGACAGTGCACGACGATCCCGATCAGGTTTCGTACTGCTGGAAGGCACCTCGGTGATGATCTCCACTGGGCCCACTGTCCGGGCGAGGAGGGGAAGGCCATCGCGCAGCGTGACATAGAGGAGGGTGCGGATCCGCTGCCC